>JAYEKN010000076.1 GCA_034661015.1 Candidatus Cloacimonadota bacterium | reverse complement strand
ACCACGAAATACACGAAAAAACACGAAAAGATATTCAACCATAGTTTATTATCCTATTTGCTTTTTATTCTTCTATCTTTGATTTTTAGTCCAATTATCATAATAAATTTAAATTTGGTTTATCTAATTATTATTATTTTTTTTGTTTTAGAATGATAATCATCAGTGCTAATTTTATAAAAATAAATTCCGTTTGTAACCTTTTTCCCAATATTATTTTTACCATCCCAGTACACAGATATATTTTTTCCACTTTGATTATCAAAACGAATACTTCTCACCAATTGCCCTTTAATATTGTAAATATTCAATTCAGGATTTAACAAATCTTGGGTAATTGAAAATGAAATATTAGTTGAAGAATTTACCGGATTAAAAGGATTTGGATAATTTTGTAAAAGAGTGATGTTTTCATTGCTATAATTTTCATCATCAATGCTATTTAAATGATAAATATTTACATTGTCAATATACCAACCAAAAAAGTCATGCACAGAACCATCCGAAGCAAAATGCCAGCGGAAAATTACATCCGCACCAGAATACTCACTAATGTCAAAACTGACTTCCTGCCAATCTTCAATTGTGCCACCAAAGCCTTCCTCATTTAAGGCAGAAATTTCTCCATCGTAACCTGATACTGGATAAAGAAGGGAAAAATTATTTCCGCCATCAGTCGAAATTTTCACATTCCCACCATCGTACATGCTGTTTCCTTGTTCAAAATCATGGTAATGGAAAAATGATAAAAATGAATTTGCCTGAATATTCATTTCCGGTGAATCGAGAGCCAAGTTTGCGTTATCGGAATAATCACCCGCAAGAACAGTCCCCCAAACTTTTTCACCTGAATATGCTCCAAATTCACCGGCAGTTGGTTCACCCCATTGCCATCCGTTTGTGTTGTTTGAGATAAATCCGCCATTATTTTGCTCAAAGTCAAAAAAGAAATCCGGTGAACATAATTCAAAATTGATCACATGATTACTTTCTGAAATTTCAATCTCTTGGACGATTGAGGGAAAACTTTCTGCACTGATCTTGAAAGTATAGATTCCGGTATAAACATTTCCGAGTGAATAATATCCCGCAATATCGGTTGTATCCGGCTCAATCGGGGCATCGAGTATTTCGATAATTGCGCCTTCGATTGGTGACTGCGAATCGCCATCTACTACTGTTCCGTTCACTTCATAACTTGCCGAATTTTCGAGAACAACATTAATCGCTGTTGCTCCGGTATCAATTACGCTAATATTCTCTACAATCTGATTTTCAAACCCATAGCTGCTGAATTCCAAATCATAACTTCCCGGAAGCAGCATTCTGTGATAATCACCCACATCAGGATCGGTGAAAACTTCCGAATTATCATAATCATGATTTAAAATGAATATTTTCGCAGCCAGTGGATTTCCGAGCGAATCGGTTACTATTCCACGAATTCCAAAAAATACATTTTTAATATAATTTATCAATGAACGCCGGTTATACTGCCAATGAGTTGGGAGATCTTCTGCGTCTAACAATTTTTGGTTGGAAAGTTCGAGGGTTACTTCTCTGCAAGCCTGAAAATAATTCATATAATCCTGTCTGCCACCGTTGATCGAGTACCAGACGTAACCGCGGATATACCCATTTGAACTGACTCCGGTAAAATAACCGCCGGTTGAATTTGCAAAAACGGTATCTGCGTAGGCTTTTGAAATCTCAACATACCAATCCTCATCTGCATGGAGATCATTCCACGTGTCCCAGGGATAATTCAAAACTTCCGCACCGCTGTGCAGATTTGCAGAGTGGATAAAACTGTGCTCAGAAGCGAAATCCATCATAATAATATTTTCCGGCTGCCAGGCTTCACCATCCGGATGAGGTCCGTCTTCCGGATCGGGAAAATTTCTGTTAAGATCTACCCAATTCGCATTATATCGAACCGCACCACTAATATCATTATTACCACCATGATAGGTTCCATCAGGATTTGCGATTGGATTTATCCATATTTCCGCATTATTTACCAAATAAGTTGCTTCGGGGTCGGCTCCATAATTATTCAGAAGATAATCGGCTAATCGCAACATCAGAATATAAGTAACGATTTCGTCTCCATGCATTTGAGCGGTGTACATAAATTCCGGCTCATTTTCTTGAATATCTACATTATCTGAGATTTTTAAAAACAATATTTCTCTGCCTTCAATCGAATATCCGACATTTTGCAGAGAGCAAATTGAAGGAAAGTCTTCCGCAAACCGATTCATCATCTCAACGTAAACTTCGTAGGTGGGATATCTATCCCAATTTACCATTTCTTCAATCGTGTAAGCCATTGTTAAATCTTTTGCTTCAGCGCCCGGTTTTGGAACAATTTCCGGTTCATAACCCAACTTTTTCAGCTCTTCAAATTGTTTTGGGAGGGCGTAAGCATAAATGGTATTCCCAATTCTGCTATCAATCGAGACAATTTTTGTTAAGGTTTCCAATTCCGTTCTATCCGAAATATTGAATTTGAGATAGATTTCTCTCAAATTTTTAATATTTCCAGATTCAGCTGCGGTTAGGATGTTAGCAATAAAAACAAATCCGATCATCACTGCCAAAATCCATATCTGTAGTTTTTTCATTTGAAACATTATCTTATTTTAACCTCAATAGTTCTTTCCTATCCGGCAAATGAAATATTAATATCTTTTTTATTTCATCGGGATAATTAGAGTCTGTCCGTAAACTACTATTTTATCAATGGCTCCACCAGCTGGTGGATGATTCGACGCAGAAAAACACTGATTCGGCAGATAAACGCTGATACTACTCTTTTTGTAATTAAATTTTTTATCTGCGTAAATCATTTTTTTTCAGCGTTCATCTGCGTCCAATCTATACTTAACGGACAGACTCCAATTAATGAAATTCGTGTTTCGGTTTTATTGTTCGTATTCATAAACTTCAATCTTGGGATTGGCTTTTCGCCATTTTTCAAATTCGTTTTTAACTTCCAATTTCCACAAATTTTCCTTATTCTCGTTCGTGAATGTGATTATATCAATGTAAAATATTTTTCCTTGTTTGCCCTTGAAAGACTTTTGGGGAAGTTCCACAATGATGTTCGGCCCTTTTTTCAATATTGTAATTTCGTTTAGCATTACTCCGGGTGCAAACTCTATTGAGGCGCGGGCTTGAACAATACCGGTATTAATATCTTTAAATTTAATATTCATAATTTTACCAACTCTTTTATTTTTTTGAAACTGAGGGAGCATCAATTATTCCCCGAATGGGTAGTTCACCCACCAAAGGAGAGGCATATTCGATGAATTCATCGGTTACAAAGTTATCATTTTTTATAAATGAATCGGGCATCAACTTAGTTACTTTTGCTACATTTTTCAATTCTGTGAGAAAATAATCAATCTGATATTCTTTGATTCTTTTGATTGCCACCGAACCGGATTTGCCCTTTGCGGCAAAATCAACAGCTTTTTCACCCACCTTACGTGCTTCGGTGCGATCTGTTTCACTTACAATGCCCAAGAAGGATCGCTGTAAATAGCCGAAAGTATCTGCACGAACCCGTTTTATATGCGGGAGTTCGGTTTTGATTTTTTCTGCGAGCAGATCACCAAGTGCACCTATCCCGCTTAATTGCACATTGCCATGGGCATCGTGTTCTACGTTCTTAGCAAATTTTGTTACGATTGGAGTGCCATCTTTATCGCTAATTCCTTCAGAAACAGCGATCATACATCTGCCATATTTTTTAAAATTTGCATCAACATCCTGAAGAAATTTTTCTTCATCGAAAACTCTTTCCGGAATGTAGATCAAATGCGGTCCGTCTTCTTCACCTTTCTTTGCTAAGACTGAAGCTGCGGTAAGAAAACCGGCATGCCTTCCCATCACGACACCGATATAAACGCCGGGCAGAGAGCGATTATCATAATTTACTCCGGCAAATGCCAGAGCCACAAATCTGGCTGCTGAGCCAAATCCGGGGCAATGGTCTGTAACTTGCAGATCGTTATCAATGGTTTTGGGAATATGCACTGCAACAAGTTTGTAACCTGTATCTTCGGCATATTCATTTATCAGCCGGCATGTGTCTGCAGAATCATTCCCCCCAATGTAGAAGAAATAGCGGACATTATATTTTTGCAAAATCTCACAGATGTTTCTACAATATTTTTCATCCGGTTTATCACGAGTAGAAAATAAAGCAGAGGAAGGAGTTAAAGCAATTATTTCCAGATTTTCTTCAGAAACTTCTGTCAGGTCGAGAAATTTCTCTTCCACGATTCCCCGCACACCATGCAAAGCCCCATAAATTTTGGTAATATTCGGATTTTTTCGTGCTTGAAGAATAGCTCCAACCAAACTTTGATTTATTACTACAGTAGGACCTCCGCCCTGAGCAATCAACATATTTCCCTGCAAATTAATCATAATTATTCCTTAATGCTTTTCTTTAATTGAAATAATAAAATTCTATTTGAGGAATTTGTGTCAAGTTTGGAGTTTGTTAATTCAAAAAATACCCCAAATTTTCATTAAATACTCCGAAGGAGTAGAATGTGAATAACTGCGGGTGAAACCCGTTGTAACCGAAAATAAGAGATCACAACACTGAAAGTGTTGAACTCTACAACAAATATTTTTCATCGGATTAATATTTTTTCTCTTTGGACTAACTAACGCTATGAATACAAGTTACATATTCTAAATTATATATTTTATGGTTTTTATTAAATTAATTGTGTTTTTCTCTCACTTTTTAATAGAATACTTAGTTCCTATTTTTTTCCTTTTTTGCTAATAATACCTTTTTTAACAAGTATGTTTAACTGCCCTTTAATTTTTTGTAAACTTATCTCCTTACCAATTCTTTTTTGTATTTCACTAATACTACTCGCCTTATATATATTTAAATCAGTTTTTATCAATTCCATTAATCTGTGTGGTTCAATTGTTTTCAAATTTGTTTTCCCTTTAAATTTGTGTTTACGCAAAATATCAGGATTTATAAAATAAATTTATAACCTTTTGTTTTGAATCTATCTTTTGTAATCTCATTTCTATAAAGGTTTTTGGCAAAAATTTTTTTCCATTTGTAGCTCAAATTCATCCAAAATATTTCATTTACGATTATATCTTTTAATGCAATCTGTTCTTTCTTTTATTGTTGTATTCTCTGCTTTGTTTATATTTTTCTAGACATTTAGTTCTATTTGCAAAATGATATTTAAATAAATAAATCATTGCCATATCATA
>JAYEKN010000075.1 GCA_034661015.1 Candidatus Cloacimonadota bacterium | reverse complement strand
AGATGAGAGGCTTTGCCACTTTCCTTTATGTTCCCGGTATAACCGGTCAATCCGACTTTTGTATCCGGATAAACGATATCCCCTTTTTCCACAAAAACAGAATCTAAATGAGCATATAAGGATTCAATTCCTTCAGGATATGCAATCCTAACTATTTTCCCATATTCAACCATAACAGGAGTTTTATTTCCCCGAAAATCTTTTCCGATTGCTTCAATTTTGTAATGCGGATTTCTACTGATCTTCGTTACAATTCCGACTGGAAAAATCGGATAAACAGGTGTTAACCTCGGTACAAATAAATCAATTCCCTCGTGAATTCTGGAGATATTACCGGTAACACGATAACATCCGTAAATATCTATCAATCTGGAATTTACTTCTTCTCTCATTAATTTTTTAAAACTTCTCCCATCACCAAAAGGTGAAGTCAGAAAAAAACTATTTTGGATGAAATTTTCTGTAAGTAAAAATTGATTCGATTCAAAATCCAATCCGTTTACAATTTTCAAATTATTATTCTTGAAAGTGATGATTTTATAGCTATCTAATTTTTCATTAAGAGCTTTATTCTTCAGAAAAAATGAAATGGAAAAATAGCCCAATGCCATAATAATTATCACAAATATAAACGAGGGGATTCTTTTTTTTCTATACATTATCTAATCCTTCTTACAATTAATTTACAAATTCCAAAACATCTATTTCACTTCTTCCTGATACTGCAATCGGTAAAGATTGTAATAAATTCCGCGTTTTTTCAGCAATTCCTGATGCGACCCTTCTTCAACGATTTCGCCTTTATGAACAACAATTATACGATCAACGTGTTGGATTGTGGAAAGGCGGTGAGCAATTATGATTGAGGTGCGGTTTTTCATTACTTTTTGCACAGCATCTTGAATGAGCATCTCGGTTTCCGTATCTATATTTGCAGTAGCTTCGTCCAGCACAAAAATGCTTGGATCGGAAACAAGTATCCGAGCAAAAGCAAGCAATTGACGTTCCCCTGCTGATAGCGATGATCCACGCTCTTTCACGATTTCATCGTATTTATTTGTCAATTTGTTAATAAATCCTTCTGCATTCACGAATTTGGCAGCTTCTTTTATTTTCTCGATAGAGATGTTTTCTCCGAAAAGTGAAATATTATCCCGAATTCTATCGGAAAAAATGAAAACATCCTGCTGGACTACTCCAATATTTTTCCTTAAAGTTTGCAAATTATAATCTTCCAAATGGTTGCCGCCAATGAAAATGTTCCCCTTCTGATAGGGATAATATCTGGAAAGTAATTTTGCCAACGTAGTTTTTCCACCACCGGTTTCACCCACGATTGCCACACTTTCACCTTGACTAATTTTCAGATTTATATTTTTCAGAACGTATTCATCATCTTTATAAGCCATCCAAACGTTTTTGTATTCAATTCCACCTTTGATTTTTTCATTTGAAATTTTCTCTGAGAGATAATCTTCAGTTTCAGTATCAAGCACCGAAAAAATCCTCTCAAGGGCTGCCATTGCCGACTGCACAACATTATATTTCTGGCTGAGGTCATAAAGCGGGTCGAAAAAACGTCTTACATAGCTGATAAATGCAACCAAAACTCCGAGCGACATCATATCCGCCATAATCTGTCCGCTTCCATACCAGATTATGAGGGCAATGGAAAGATAAACGAGAACATCAATAAAGGGACGAAAAATTGCAAAAACTTTTAATTGTTTCAATTCGGCAAAATAGTATTCCAAAGTTGTTTGCTTAAACTCGTCATATTTTTCCTTTTCCTGATGAAACAGCTGAATCGTCTCCATACCGGATATGTTTTCGGACAACTTTGTATTGATTTTTGCGAGTTTTATTCTCACCTCTCGATAGACCAATCTTATGTATTTTTTGAATTTCATCAAAAAAAAGTAAACCAACGGAAGCACCAAAAAAGTGATAAGAGCAAGTTTGTAATTGATGAGCAACATTATGATAATTATTGCACCCATCATCACGAAATCCTGAATAATGGTAATCAAGCCTTCACCCAACATCTGGGAAAGAACTTGCAGGTCATTTGTAACCCGCGTTACCAACCTTCCGACCGGATTCTTGTCAAAATATGACATAGGCAATTGCTGCATATGCCGAAAAACTTTTATGCGAAGATCATACATAGAATGCATAGATGCCCATTGATTCAGATAAATTTGGAGATAATTCAAGGCAAACCGCATAATGATAATAATGAGAAAAATGAGAGCAAGTTTCATCAATCCTTGAATATCTTTAATTCGCAATTCCTTCATATCCTCAAGAGAAATTCCGGTCATATCCTTCTGGGGAATTATGTAATATTTCCCAAATGATTCAAATTTATCAGGATACTTTTCTGCAATTTTTGTGTTCTTTTCATTCTTGGGGAACTTTGCATAAAAGTCGGTTTTTATTACCTTTTTTGTTTTTAACATGTGAAATTCCGAAGGAGGCAATTTATCAATGTTATAACTTTTTATCAAAATCCTTTTTCCTGCTATTTCTTGGGCAAGTTCACTATATTTTCCCGAGAAAGATTTTAAGACTTCCGGATATTCACTCAAATTTAAAATTTTGAGGGATGGATTAATGAAATTGTCAATCCCGTATTTCATCAAATATGGAACAGCTGTGCTGGAAATGGCAACAATGAGCAATAAAATTAGGGCAATGCCAAATTGCTTTTTGTATGGAACCAGATACTTGAACAGTCTTTTCATCAAAGTTCTATCATAAACTTTTCTAACGGTTTCTTCTTCAAAATATGTGTTTTTCATGTTTTAATTCCTTTTAGCATTTCAGCAGGTCAGCCAGTCAGCAGGTCAGCATTTCAGCACAACCAAATTGGTACATGAGTAATTTTGTTTTCACGAAAAAATTCTCCATCGTATAAAACATAAGCCATTTTTATTTCTGAATTTCCGAGCATAAAATAATTTAAATTATTTATATTTACTTTTTTAGATTTTACTTCAACGGGAGTTAATTTGGTTCCTGTTTCAATTATGAAATCTATTTCTTTATTACTTTTAGTTCTCCAGAAATGAAGTTTTGAGCCCAAATCGGATTTTTTTAATAATTCACAAAATACAAAATTCTCCAGAATTGCTCCTTTATCAAATCTTTCATCAATCGGATTGAACTGCTGGATAAGATAATTTCTTTATAAACATTATTGTTAAGTCAATTTAAAATAAATTTCTAAAAAAGTCCGAACTATTTCTGAAAATTTTCTAAAAAATTCCAGACTTTTTAAGAATTAATTTGCAAACAGTTCATCGTTTTTGCAACTTTTGTCCCGAAAATATTTACAGTTCATATTCTTCTTTCAATTTCTGTTTATTGTAAATATTTGCATAAATTCCATTGGCTTGTATCAGTTCTCGATGATTGCCAGATTCGGCAATTTTGCCATCTTCGAGAACAATGATTTTATCGGCATGCTGCATAGTTGAAATTCTATGAGCGATAATAATGCTGGTTTTTTTTTGCTGTGAAGATTTCAATCCTTCCAAAATTAATTCTTCAGTTTCCGTATCAACAGATGAAAGAGCATCATCAAGCACCAAAATGGGTGCTTTTTTAATAAGCGCTCGTGCGATAGCTAATCTTTGCCGTTGACCACCGGAAAGGGAAACACCTCTTTCGCCGACAACCGAATCCAACTGATTATCCATTTCCAAAATATCTTTGTGAAATTGGGAAACTTCGATAATATTTGAAATATCTTTTTCAGAAGCGGCTTGATTTCCCACTTTGATATTGTCTTTCACTGAGGAAGCAAAAAGAAAAATATCCTGCGTAACCACGGCGATATTACTTCTAAGCACAGATAAAGGAATTTCAAAAATATCTTTTCCATCAATAAAAACAGTATTTTCCGACGGGTTTTTCAAACGGGTAATAATTCTGATTATCGTACTTTTTCCGCTTCCGATCTTTCCTACAATTGCCAGTGTTTTACCTTTCTCGATTGAAAATGAAACATCTTTCAAAACCTCGTTTTCCGAATCAGGATATGTAAAAGAAAGATTTCTTACTTCGATATCACCCCGAATTTCCGTAATGGTTTCATCAACTTTTTCCGTATCTACTATTTCCGATTTTTCTTTCATTATCTTCCGAATTCTAAGCAATGAAGCGGTTCCGCGTTGGTAGAGATTTGTAATCCAACCGATGCCAATTACAGGCCAAACCAATAACTGCAAATAACTATTGAACGCTACGAATTCTCCGATAGAAATTTTGTTTAAAATTGTAATCTTCCCACCAAAATATAATAAAGACATCATGCTAAAACCGATAATCATAAACATTAACGGGAAAAACATGCCCCACAATTTCACTACATCAATTCTCTCGTGGACAAGTTTCATAGATTTATCTTTGATTTTTTCAGCAAATTCCTCTTCCCTTACAAAAGATTTGACTAACCTAATCCCGGAAATAATCTCCTGCACTTTTCCGGACAGGTCAGCAAAACTTTTTTGCACCTGAGCAAAACGTTTATGAATTCTTTTACCAAAATAGATCATAATAAAGGTTACAAACGGTAAAGGAATTATTACATAAATCGTCAGCCGAAAATCTATGTTTGCCATAAAAATGAGAGTCGGAATCATCATAATAAAAACATCAACGGCTAACACACTGGCGATGCCGAACAGCATGCGAACTGCTTGCAGATCGTTGGTTGCATAAGCCATTAGTTTGCCCGTATTATACCTCTGATAAAATGTGGCAGACAATTTTTGCAGATGGGCGTAATATTCATTTCTAAATTGTCGTTCAATCCTAAAGGCATTTGTGATAAGAAGCAGTCGCCACAAAAACCGCAGAACAGCCATAAATAAGGCAAGGAAAAATATTAGCAAAGCAAATTTGAAAATTATTCCGGTAGTGAAATCGGGTGAATGCAATGTATCAATGATATGCTGAATGATCTTCGGTATGGCAAGCTGAGCCGCATCTACGAGAAGGAGACATAAAATCCCCAGCAGAATTCTTTTCCAATATGGTTTTAAATATGAAATGATTAGTTTAATATTTTTCATTAAAATCCTTTTTACCTCGAAACACACTGAAAACACGAAATATATTTTGTTCTAACTCCTTTTCTTCCTCTACCCAAACCTCTCCTACCGAGGAGATGGCTAATAAAAAGCCTCGGCGGTTAGTAGATGAGCTGTAAAAGACGAAAAAAGATAATTTAATGTTTTTCATAGGTTGTTTTCACAATTTTAATTAGAGTCTATCCGTAAAG
>JAYEKN010000074.1 GCA_034661015.1 Candidatus Cloacimonadota bacterium | reverse complement strand
AAATATTATGGTGATCTTCGTGCCTTAGATGATGTCTCATTCGATATTCCGGATAGCGGAATAATCGGTTTTTTGGGACCAAACGGTGCAGGGAAAACCACTACTTTAAAAATTATTACATGTTTCATGCCACCTACTTCCGGTACTGTCATTGTGGATGGGATGGACATTTCACAAAATTCGATTGATATTCGAAAAAAAATCGGTTATCTGCCGGAAGGAAATCCGATCTATCCTGAAATGAATGTTGTGGACTTCCTCTATTTTATCGCTAAATTGAAAAATGTGGATGAAGTCCTTATTCCAAAAAGAGTAAACCAAAAGATAAAAACTTATGGGATTGAAAGCGTTGTTCACAAAGAAATAGGCGAGTTATCCAAAGGCTATCGCCAGCGAGTTGCTCTTGCCGGTGCATCTATTCACAATCCCGAAATACTCATCCTCGATGAGCCTACAAGCGGACTTGATCCAAATCAGATCGTGGAAATTCGCTCACTAATTAAAAGACTTGGCAAAGAGAAAACCATCCTCATCTCCACTCACATTCTGCGAGAAATCGAAACTATTTGCGACAAAGTTATCATTATTGATAAGGGAAAAATCGCAGCAGATAGCACTCTCGAAGAGATACAATCTTCCTTCCACAATCAGAACCAAATCTATTTTGAGATCGAATCAAATACAAATATGCTGATCGAAGAATTCAACACAATCCCGGAAATCGAAAGCACACAGTTACATAGCCACGAAAACGGAATTTACAAATTGTATGTGAATTATGAGAAGGACGCAGATCTTCGCCCCATTCTTTATAATTTCATCAAAAAAAAGGATTGGACACTTCTGGAAATGCGAATGACACAGCAAAGTTTGGAAGATGTTTTCCGCAGATTAACCGAAACAAGAGAGGAGAGCGTTTATGAATAATATATCCACCATTGCAAAAAAAGAAATTCGTTCATATTTCTACTCACCGGCTGCTTACATCCTATTGGGATTCTTTTTGCTTTTGACCGGTTGGCTTTACGGCTCTCACCTGTTTTTAATCAAAGAAGCATCTCTGAGAAATATATTTCAACTCATTCCTCTTATCCTCATATTCCTCGTTCCGGCGATAACTATGCGGTCAATTTCGGAAGAACGCAATTCAGGAACGATCGAACTGCTTTGCACTTCACCGGTTCGGGATTCGGAAATAATTCTCGGAAAATTCTACGCTGCCTTTTTCCTTCTCTCCACTGCGATAATTTTTACACTTTTCTACGGAATTATTATTTCCTTTATCAGTTCGCCTGATTGGGGAATAATTATTGCCGCATATATCGGTTTGTTGCTAATGGGCGCTGCCTATAGTGCCATTGGAATTTTCGGAAGCACTATTTCCAAAAATCAGATCGTGGGCTTTGTTTTTTCCTTTTTTATCATCCTGATTTTCTATCTTATAGATAAATTCCTCTATCTCTTTCCTGCCTGGCTTGGTTCGATTTTACAATACATTTCCATTGATTTTCATTTCCAAAATATTGCTCGTGGAGTAATAGATTCTCGTGATGTAATTTACTACCTTTCCGTAATCGTCCTCTTCCTTTTCTTTGCACGGCAGTCGTTAACAAAGCATAAATATCTATAATACAAAAGGAGAATCTCATTATGAAAAATTTGGATAATACATTAAAAACGATATTGATAATTGCAATAATTATCATCATAAATCTCATCTCCCTTCAGATTTTCACCAGAATAGATATTACAAAAGGAAAAAAATATTCCATCTCGAAATACAGTAAAAATCTGGTGGGAAATCTAAAGGATAAACTTACGATCAAGGCATTTTTCACACCGAATATTCCCTCTCCCTACAACAAACTTGAGCGTGATGTTAAGGATAAACTCGAAGAATATAAGGCTTTCGCAAACCGATATTTCCAATTTGAATTTGTAAAAGATAAGGATAAAGAGAAATTCGTGCAAGAAGCCTCTCGCTACGGAATTCCGGAAGTTCGCGTCAATGCAATCGAAAAGGATGAAGCGGTTATCAAAAATGTGAATATGGGGCTGGTGATCATGTATGAAGATCGAACCGAAACTATTCCGGTAATCGAAGGAACCCAAAACCTTGAATATGATATTTCCGCAAAAATAAATAAATTAATCAAAAAAAATCTCCCTGAAGTTGGATTTTTGCAAGGACACGGCGAGCTGGATTTTGAGAATAAATTACAAAATATCAAAAAACAATTGGAAGCAAATTACGAGCTGAAAGCAATCAACCTTGCTGAAAATAAAACCGCACTGGAAGACGCAGAAGTGCTTGTTATTGCTGCTCCCAAAAGCAAAATCCCTCTTGATGAACAATACGCCATCGACCAATTTATTATGAAAGGTAAAAAAGTTCTTTTTATGATGGATAATGTGGAAGCGGATATTCAAACACAACCGCCAAAAGCGGAATTCTATCCCAACGATATGAACCTTTGGTTTGCAAATTATGGATTTAAAATAAATCGAGACCTTGTTTACGATGCTCAAAGCCAAAACGTTCAGGTTCAGCAAGTTATCAATAATAGGCGACATATCAGTTTTATGCGATATCCGTTCTTTATTCAGGTGGCGGACTTTAATAAAACCAATTTGATTGTGAAAAATTTGAATCCGATCACTCTCTTTTTTGCAAGTTCGGTGGACACTTCCTTTGCAGCAGAAAAGGGGATCAGGACAATAAAATTGGCTTCCTCCTCAAAGCGATCCGGTTTACAAGACGGGCGTTTGAATATTGCAGCTCAAAGAAATACTAACCTTAAATATGCTAAACAGAATATCCTGCTTGCTGCTCTTTTGACTGGAAATTTTTCCAGTTATTTTAGCGACAAATCACTTCCGGATAGTTTGAATATTGACACTTCCGGAATGATTAGAGATGGAAGCGAAAGCAGACTTTTGGCAATTGGAAACGCTCAATTCATTTCCGATGATTATTTATCGCAATCCAACGCCCTTTTCTTTGCCAATTCCATTGATTGGATGGCTCAGGAAAAAGGATTGATCCAGATTCGTTCCAAAAATATTGTTGCTCCAAAACTCGATGATATATCTGTTGGAGCAAAAAGTACGATAAAATTTATCATCAGATTCTTGCCGACCATTCTGATAATTTTATTCGGGATCATTATGTGGCAAAATAAAAAGAGGCGTTATAAAAGATTTGGAAGGTTTATGCAATGAAAAAACAAACAATCTGGCTAATAATAGCCCTGACGGTTTTGATAATTCTTTTTATAATTATAAAAGGATGCCAACCGAAATTAGAGCAAGCAACCGGAAGCAAATTCGCCTCTTTTGACACGCTTGGAATAACCAAAATTGAGATAGATGCCTCCGAAAATAATAAAGATGTGATTCTAACAAAAGCAGGAGAAACTTGGATGCTCACCTCCCCAATTGAATATAAAGCAGACGAACAGACTATAAAATATCTGATGAAATCTCTAAGCGAATTACCCTCAAATCCTGATATCATTTCAGAAAATCCGGAAAATCAGAGCAAGTTTGAAGTTGATTCCACAGGCACTGTTGTAAAAATATATGAGGATGAAAAAATCATTCTCGATTTAATAATCGGTAAAACGGATGAAATGGGTTCTCATACTTATTCCCGCGAAACCGATTCGGACAAAGTTGTTTCAATTCCGCAAAATCTTTCTTACAAATTTGAAAAAAAACCGGATCAATGGCGTGATAAAATTATCGTGGATATTCCTGCCGAAGACCTGAATATTATTGACATTGTTTATGCAAATAATCAAATTACTTACACAAATAATGATTCCGTGTGGACTATTGTGGAAAATGACGAATCTTTGAACGAATCTCCTGATAAATTACGTTCAATCACATCTGCGTTTTCACCCTTACGCACCTCACAATTTCAGGATGAAGAAACCGATATGGATTGGTCTGCTCCGGAAATGACAATCAAGATCGTTACTGCAACAGGAATGGAATATGTAATCCGTTTTCTTGCTAAAGACGATAAAAATATTTATATAAAAGTTGATGGAAACGATCAAATATTCATCACATCGAATTATATGATGACTCGATTCCAGAAAACTTTGGAAGATTATAAAAAATAGTAATTTGTCGGAGAATAGGCTTCGTTCTGCTGCATCTTGGTGGAATGGTCATTGCCGGTGAACGCTATCAGTCAACGAAATAAATTTATGGCGTAGTAATTCACAGTTGGGAATTATTACGCCATAAAATATTTGGAATGGATTTTTGTGTTAGATATGGACAGTCAACCTTAAAAGTATCCACCCCAATATAGATGACGTAATTACGAATTTAGAGATTACAAATGATAAAATATATAAACAGATGAAAAAAATATTTGGCTTCTGAATGTAGAAAACAAAAAAATCGGAGTGAAGAAGCCAAATAATTTTTTATTTCCTTACTCATTTTTTATATTTTTGTCGAGTAAGGAGGAAGATATTAGACAATCTATTATTGATACAAAAGGCAACAGACCTTGGGGAGCAAGAAGAATAAAAGAGATTCTTTCTCCATCTTATTCGCACCAAACTATTCACAAGAAATTAAAACAAGCCGGGAAGGTAAAAAACAAAAAATAGAACATAGATTAACTAAACCGAGAACTCCAAAGACTAATGGTATTGTTGAAAGAATGAATAGAAAAATTGAAGATAAAGTCTTAAAAAAAATAAGATTCGATAATTGTAAAGACCTGAAAAATTGTATCATAAAATATATTAATGATTATAATCTCTATATTAAACAGAAAAATTTTGACTATAAATCCCCTGTTAATTTCTTAAAAGGGTATGAAAAAATATAAAAATGCGAGGGCATAAATGCCCACGCTGAATCGAATAAAGCCGGATAAATCAGGCTGAAAAAAATGGCTGCTATGTAATGAGTATTATTCATAATACTTTTTTCGATTTAGCGTGGGGGTTTACCCCCTCGCAGACATTGTCCAAAAATCGGTAGTCAATAAAGAAGAAAATGCTCGATCCTCCAACTGGCGGATTCTCGGAATTGTCATAAGGTTTTGCAAGCTCACCGCCCATTTCTCGTTCCCAAACCCCAGCTTCGCAATCCGCCAGCTGGCGGATAAATCCTTAGCATAACAGCTTTGTCCAAAAAGACTTACGAATAAATCCAGACAAAATGCCATCAAATAAATCGATTTTTTTAGATGCATTCTTGAAAAAAATGTGGGGGATGAGAACATCAATGTTAGGCAAAACTTGACATAAAATTTAATAGAAGA
>JAYEKN010000073.1:20432-22748 GCA_034661015.1 Candidatus Cloacimonadota bacterium | reverse complement strand
CTTGTAAATATGATGATCGGATAATTTTTCGGAGGAAAGAATTGTGGTCTCATTTTTATATTTAGATGACCCAATTTGAAACCCGAATTGGGTTTTTTTTATTTACGATTCATAAAATTTTCCTGAAAAAGCAAGCAAAAGTTTATGAAATTAATTAGTGTCTCTCCGTAAAGTAGCCTTTTCGAGACGTCACGGACCAACCTGTCTGGGCATAGTGTAACGAAGCCTGATTCCGTGACAAATTGAAAAAATTATCTATTAAGTTAATTATCGTTATAATTGTGAGTTGGAAAAACTTAAGTCAATTTCAAAAAAACGGAACTTAACTCAAGATTTTCCAAAGACACAGATCGGAGTTCCAAATGCATAAAAGTCTAATATCATTTTTGCTTCTTCTCTTTATGATGAGTTGCACTCAAAATGATTCCCAAATCGCAGGAAGCGATAAAAAAATTGTCGTTCTCTCACCCGAAATTGCAGAAATAATCTGCAAAATTGGTGGTGAAGAGAACATCGTAGCAGTAACTCGTGAATGTGATTTTCCCAAAAGCCTAAAACAGAAAATTCAAGTCGGAAGTTTCAGCAGACCAAATATTGAAAAAATAATCTCTTTACAGCCAGATATCATTATGCTCTCCGGACTTGAACAGGATATTGTTAAATCAAATTTCGAAAAGTTGGGAACGAATATTTATCAATTCTATCCGGCAAACGTGGATAGTTTGCTAAGTGCTATAAAGAAAATCGGAATTTTGGTAGGAGAAGAAAAAAACGCTCAAAATTTAGTAAAAGAATTTAAAACAAATTTAGCCCGAATACCTTTTCGAGAAAAGAAACCCACAATTTACATCGAAATTTATGACAAACCAATAATGACCGTATCATCAGAATCTTTTATCGGTAATTTGATTGAGAAAAGCGGAGGAGAAAATATTTTCAACCAATTGCCACGGGATTATTGTCGCATTTCTACTGAAAGAGTGATTGCACAAAATCCGAATATTATTTTTATCCTTTATCCGGGAATCACCAAGTCAGATATCGCAAACCGCTTGGGATGGGATAAGATTGATGCCGTAAAAAATAGGCAAATCTACACTACCCAAGATTTGAATAATAATCATTTTTTACGAGCCGGTCCCAGAAGTCTGCTGGCAATAGAAAAAATTGATTCCATAATTGGGAATTATCATAAATGAATTTATCGGGTTTTCGAGCATTTCAGCATATTTGGCTGTAAAAAAAATATCTTAATATGAAAAACAAAACCGCTATCACAATTTCGCTTATAAGTTTAATTGCGATTATCATATTTTCGCTTTTAATAGGAAGTGTAAAAGTAAATATATTTTCAATTTCCGAAATTGGTAAAAATATATTATTTAATATCCGCATTCCCCGCATTTTACTTGGTTTGATAGCTGGAATGGTTCTGGCGACCAGCGGAGGAATTTTGCAGGGAATGCTGAACAATCCACTCGCAGAACCTTATTTGCTGGGAATTTCTTCAGGGGCGGCTTTGGGAAGCATTGTTGCTCTCGTAATTCAAAAAGTATTTCTCATGCCTGTTTTAGGATTTATGGGAGCACTCCTCACGATGTTCCTCGTGTGGCATCTCGCAAAATCAAAAAACAGTATTCAACGAACAAAACTAATTTTAGCGGGAATTATTATTAATCTGTTTTTTTCGGCAATCATAGCTCTTCTGATGAGCATTTTCCAACGTGATATTAGCCAGATATTCTCTATCTTGATGGGAAATCTCGGTTATATTTTTTCTAGAGATAACATTCATATTTTATGGATAATTTCAATCGTTTCCGTGGGAGGAATAGTTTTTATCAATTTGTATTCCAATCGGTTGAATATTCTCACGATGGGAGATTATACGGCAAACAGCCTTGGGGTTGATGTTCAAAAAACGCGGAAATTGCTTTTTGTATTATCCTCTGTTCTCGTGGGGATTGTCGTGGCATTTACAGGTATAATTGGTTTTGTAGGATTGATCATTCCCCATATTTGCAGAATGATTATTGGACCCAATAATCGTTATCTTTTACCAATGTCCGGAATTTTGGGAGCCGCTTTTTTGCTTCTATGTGACACGATTGCGAGATCGCTTTTTGTTATCGAATTGCCGGTCGGAGTTGTTACCGCACTTTGTGGAGCCCCGTTCTTTATTTATTTGTTAAGAAAAAAGTAATATTATAATTTTATAAATTTGATCTTTGAAAAATTGTCTGAAGCAAAGTTGTTTGATTTATGAATATTTGTTGACTTTGTAGTAGGCATAAAATAGAGTGAAAGATGAAAAAA
>JAYEKN010000073.1:0-20332 GCA_034661015.1 Candidatus Cloacimonadota bacterium | reverse complement strand
TGGGAACGAGAAATGAGGGATGGACTTGGGAACGAGAAACTGTAGGAGATTTTTAAAATACCTCCAACACACTTGCCACTACAATTTTCTCTATATTTGGAAATTTCTCTAATCGCTCTTGAATTTCGTCATTTATTTCATTGAAGAATGGGTCGTCCTTAGCGATTTCAATCTCAATAATTACCTTGTTGGCTTCTCGAATACCAATATACTTCACCATCTTCAGAGTGATAATATCCACACCCACTTTTCCATAGATAATTTTATTCAATTCTTTTTCAATGTTTTTCTTGCTCAATGAATTATCAAAATGTTTTCCAAGATGCTTCTCTTCGTAATTTTTAATTGCAGATCGCAATGCATCCACGGACAATACGGAGCAGTGCATTTTTACAGGTGGTAATCCTCCCAAATCATCAGCCGCTTTTTTCCAGCTGATATTTTTCGCTTCCTCAATGGTTTTTCCTTTAGCTAATTCTGTGATTATGGATGCGGTTGCAATGTTCGAGGCACATCCATAAGACTCAAATTTTATGTCATTGATTACATTTGTTTCAGGATTAACTTTTAGATAAATTGAAAGCTGATCTCCACAGGATGGGCTTCCCTCTGTTGCTTGTGCGTCTGGATTTTCTATTTGACCTATGTTTTTCGGATGTTTAAAATGCTCGATAACTTTTTCAGAATACTTGATTGCCATTGATTCTCCTTATTTTGCTAAATATAAATTGATTTATTTCTTTCTACTTTCCAATCAGGATGATTGAGTTACATTCTGTTTTTGCCAAGAGGACTTCTTCGGCGTAATTCCTGAATAACTTCGGTGAGAACTTTGACAGTTCGTTCTACATCTGTGGTAGAGATAAATTTGTCAAGAGTGAAGCGGATTGAGCTGTTGCATTCTTCGTGTGTTCTGCCGGTATGTCTTAAAATATAATTTGCTTTCAAATCTTTTGCAGCACAAGCTGAACCTGTGGCAACATGGATATTTTCAAAATCCAGCATCATCATAATCGCCTCACCTTCTGCATAGTAAAAAGTGATATTGAGATGAGCGGGACTTCGCTTACCAATTTTTGGACCATTCAATCGAATGTCCGGAATGTTTTTCACAATTCCATCGTAAAGTAACTTTTGAATTTTACCTAAATAATTGCGATAATTGCTGAAATTTTTGAAGATCAATTCAACAATTTTTGCAAAACCGACTATTGCGGGAACATTGATTGCCCCGGGTTTCAATGCTTGAAAGCGATTTATTCCCTGCTGTGTCTGAACCATTTTTGTACCTGTTTTTATATACAAAGCACCGACTCCCTTGGGACCATTAAATTTGTGAGCAGAAATGGAAAGTGAGTCCACGCCGAGTTCTTCCACGTTAATAGGAATTTTTGCATAGGCTTCGCATGAATCTATAAAGAAATTGATTTTATGATCTTGCCTTTTCAAAATCTCGCTTATTTCCTTTATTTTTTGAATTGTCCCGAGCGTGTGATTCACATGCGTGAAAGCAATTAGAGTGGTGTCTTTGCGAATTGATTTTTTTAGTTCGTCCAAGTCAAGATAACCATCTTGGTCTGCGGAGATATATGAGCCTTCATAGCCTTGTTTTTCAAGAGCAGCAAAAATCTTTAGCATACTCGGATGTGCTATTTTTGAGGTAATGAAATGCTTGCCTGTGTTTTCCCAGGCAGCCATTAACCCTTTTAGGGCAATGTTATTTGCATCGGTTCCGCCTGATGTGAAAATGATCTCTTTTGGTTTAGCAGAAAGCGAACTCGCAATTGTTTCTTTACTATTTTGAAGTGCATCTGCAATTTCATTTCCAATACTGGTAAAATTGCCGGGATACCAGAATTTCTCTGTAAAATAGGGAAGCATCTCCTTCAGAACTTCCGGATCAAGTTTGGATGTTTTGCAAGCATCAAGATAGATTTCTTTGTTTTTCATCTTTTACTCCATTTTTTAATAGTGTGAAAATATCTAATAATCTGAATGTTTCAGCAAGAATAGATTTAAATAAAATTATCAAGGGTGTACGATTCCAAAAAAGATGCAATATGCTGATTGAAATCAGTCCAAAAATTTTTAAAAGTGCAGCCTTCAAAATTGTGGCAAAGAGTTTCTGCACGCCGTTCTTCGCAATTATGAACTTCAACTCTCCCTTCCGCTGCTCGAATTATTTTCTTCATAGTAATATTTTTCGGTTTGTCCACCAAAATATATCCACCATATTTGCCGTGAATTGCCTTAACAATCCCACACGCTTTTAGACGCCGGAATAATTGTTCCAAAAATTTTCGCGGTATCTTTTGGCGTTTTGATATAACGGCGATCGAAACAGGGTCGTCCAAACAACCGGAAGCGAGCTCATACATTGCTCTTAAAATATAATCTGTGTTAATAGATATTTTCATAAAATTTTCCGTAAATAATTTTAAACCAAAACATACTGTTTTGGTAGGAGTTGTCAAATAATATGATAAAAACGAAGAAATTAAATTTTAAATATGATAAAATTAAAATCCTGAAAGAAATTTCTTGCGAGATTTCCAAAGGAGATTTCGTGGGAATAATCGGTCCCAATGGCGCCGGCAAATCCACATTTGTAAAATGTCTTAGTGGTTTTTTGAAGCCGAATGCGGGCAAAATCTTCATTGATAATGAAGCGATTGAAAAATATGATAAAACGAAATTAGCAAAAAAAATCGCAGTTGTGGTTCAGCAACCATATTATGAGTTCGACTTTTCAGTAACAGAAATTGTGTTGATGGGTAGATTTCACAACCTGAAATTCCTTGAGAGCTACGGTAGAACCGATTTTGAAATCACTAAAAAGACACTTGAAACATTAAGCATATCTCATCTCGCTGAAAGAAAAATTTCGGAATTAAGCGGCGGGGAAGTTCAACTGGTGATGATCGCCCTTGCTCTAAATCAGAACACAGATGTTTTGCTTTTTGATGAGCCTGCTTCACATTTGGATATTCATCATCAAATAAATATTTTTACGATTCTAAAAAAAATGAACAAGCAACAAGGCAAAACCATTCTCGCTGTTTCACACAATATCAATCTAACTGCAGAATATTGCGATAAAATTATGCTTATGTCCGATGGACAAATTGTTGAATTCGGAACTGTGGAAAATGTTTTGCATTCGGAAAATTTATCCAAGACTTTTCAAATTCCGATCAAAACCACCCGAAACCCATTTACAAATAAACCGGGAATAATTTACAATTACAAACAGGACGCGTAGGATTAAATGAGAAAAATTAGACTATTAGCATTTCTGCTGTTCCTGTTTATCAACGGAATTTGCTCTGCTGAGATTTACGGACGAATAATTAGCAAGGACAAAAACTTTCCCGTAAAATACGCTCGGGTTGAGATAATTACTCCCCCTGAAATTACTTTAACCGATGAAAATGGGAAATTCACTTTGCAAACGGATCAAAAAAACGTTTCAATACAAATTTCAGCTTTGGGATACAAAACCAAAATTGTAAAAAATATTTTCTCTTCAAATTCACCGATAACAATTTTTCTAAAAACTTCTCCCATCCCCATCAGGGGAATCGAAGTGAAAGGAGAGAAAAAAAATTCGTTGACTTCTCATCAGATCAATGTAGAAATTCTTAAGGTGGGTGATCAGGACAGAACAGATATTTTTAGCACTTTGGAAATGAATAGCGGGATAATTTTGCGTGAGGATAGCAAAGGTGAAAAAAATGTTTCGTTAAATTGCTGTGATCCGAAACAGTTAGCGATCCTGATTGATGGAGTAAAAGTAAATAGCGGTGGGGGAGTTTTTTCCGTAGGGAAAATTCCCGTCGAAATGATAGACCGCATTGAAGTTGTAAAAAACGATGGCTCAGCTTTAGTGGGGAACTCTGCAATCGGTGGGATTATAAATTTTATTCTAAAAACCGCATCGCAAAAAAGTGAGGGGCATTCAATTTCTGTTTTTTGTGGAAGCTGGGACAAATATATTGGTAATTATCAAGGAAAATTTAATCTCGGGCAATTTGGATTCCTGCTTAATTTAAATTATGAAAATTCCCAAAATGACTTTTTTTATTATAATGAAATTGAGAATCAAAAGGTCAGACGGCAAAATAACGTGAATGAAAATAAATCGGTTAATCTGAAAATAAACAGGAAATGGAATTATGATTTTGTGAATAATTTCTCTCTATTTCTCCAAAAAGACAGAAAAGGAATTCCAGGTCAGACAACCGATTATATGCACTATCTGCACGCAAACGCAGTCTCATCGCTTTTTCATCTCAAATACGATGCCGAGTTTAATTTACACAATACTTCAATCCGATGGGGAAATTTTTATCAAAATCAGAAAAGCCATTACAAAAATTTGGAAACCGATAATTATTTTTTCAAATATGATTCTCAGAATATCACAGAGATGTTTGAGACGAAATTAAATTGGGAGAAGTTTTGGCAGAATTTCAGAAACAATAATTTTGCAGGATTTCGTTACGAAACGTATAAGTTTGACAATCTGATTTCAAATTCAATTGAGGAGTCTATTCCGCTGAAAATTCGTAAATTTCTCTATCTTGCAAATTCTGCGACTTATTCAAATCAGATAGGGAAAATTAAATTTGATCTAAATTCTGCCCTCCGTTTTGATTCTGTTTTGGAAGAACGCAATCTGTTTTCTGCAACCGTAGGGGCAAAAATTCAGCCTCTATTTTTGGAAAATTCAACTCTCTCAATAAATGCAGGTAATTCATTTCGGATGCCGGAATTTACTTCTCTGTTTTGGAAAGGAGATTCCAGAGTAATGGGAAATCCCGATCTAAATCCGGAAAAATCACGTTCTATCAGCACAAAATTAAGCTGGCAACCATATTTCGCTTCCATTGCAATTTCCGGATTTTCGAACAGAATTGATGATTTAATCTATTGGCATCAAAGTGCTTTGGGAATATGGACACCCGATAATCTCGCTGATGCGGAAATTTCCGGAATTTCCGCTAATCTGGAATTACATTTTTGCGATTGGTTTTCCTTTTCAGGCAGCTCATCAAAATTTTTACCGCTAAACAAATCCGCTGATTCCGATCATTATAATAAATTTTTGGTTTATAAACCTCTCCATAAGATTAACGGGAAAATTGAATTTTCTTATAATGAGTTCAAAATAAATTTCTCCCTTTCAAAGCTGGGAAAACAATATGCTTCCTTTGATAATAATGTGAAATTAGATGGTTACCTAACTTGTAATGCAAATCTGAATTTCAAAAAAAGATTAAAGAAAATCCAATTTATAGCCGTTTTATCTGTCCGAAATATTTTTGATGAAAGCTATGAAATTTATCGGAATATTCCGAGTTCCGGAAGCGAATTCGGAGTGAAATTAAAAATTGTCGTATGATTAATATAAGAGTTGGCACGGACCATTCCGTGCCAAATTATCGGCTTGCAAGCTGTCAGTTGGATCCGCAAGCCGGCGGATTCGGAATTTGAGAGTTGGCACGGACCATTCCGTGCCAAGTTCAAGTTGTGTCACGAAATGGTTTGTCACATCTCATTTAAAACAAATATAAGAAAGAAGGAAAAAGATGAAAAGAACAGTTACTCTACTAATTGTATTACTAATGCTCGTGCAAATTCTTTGCGCTGAAACGTTGTATATCCTAAACAGCAACAGTGAATCCCTCTCCAAGTACGACCCGGATTCGGGAGAAGTGATCAATAATTTTCTAAATGTGGGGCAATATGCAAACCAGATATTTATTAATGAAGGAATCGCTTATGTGGTAAATTCTGGTGAGCATAATATTCAGGTTATAGACATGGAAACCGAAACAACCAGCGGTTATATTCAATGTCCGAACGGCTCGAATCCTTACTGGATGACGCTTCTGCCCGATGGAGAAAAGGGCTATGTATCCGGACTTTTTACAAATATGATTTACGTATTTAATCCGACAACTTACGAAATTACAAATTCTTTAAATGTTGGAAATGGTCCGGAGGGAATTTACTATCATGAAAACAGAATTTATGCTTTGAATACTTGCTACGGTTCGCCAAACGGTACAGTTTCAGTTATTGACACGGAAACGGACATTGTCATAGAAACAATCAATGTGGGAAATAATCCGCAATTTGCCAAGATTGATGCTCAGGAGCGTTTACACGTTGTTTGCACTGGAAATTATAGTAATATCAGCGGAGAAATGCATATAATTGATTTGCAGGATTATTCCAATATCTCCATTATCGAAATTGGCGGTTCACCAACGAGAATCAATATTCACCCTAACGGAACAGCATATCTCGGGGATGGAATGGGGCAAGGATTTATGGCTTATGATGTGGAAACCCTTTCCATAATTTATCCGTTCAATAACCTGTTTGCAGCCGGCGGTTCATTTGTAACATTCGATTCCGCGGGGAATATATATCTCGGTGATGCTCTTGATTGGGTAAATAACGGACAAGTTCACATTTATTCTGCTGATGAAGTTTTCATTACCGACATTACTGTGGGCATCGCTCCTTGTGATGCTGCGTTTTATTCTGAAAATTCTGTGGGAGGAAATGTTCAGCCCCAAAATTCGATCCAATCTTTCAATTATCCAAATCCTTTCAGTAGTTCAACTACTATATATTTTGGTGAAGCCACAAATTCGGAAGAAGTTTCACAAGTTGAGATTTATAATATTAGAGGACAGATCGTAAGGCAATTCAAAATTCATAATTCAAAATTTAAAATTAACAAGACTGTTTGGGATGGAAAAGATTCCGGAGGCAAAAAAGTTCCTGCAGGTGTTTATCTTTATAAAGTAGAATTAGGCGATGAGAATTTTTGTATAAATAAGATGGTTTTGCTAAGATAATTTGGAATGATTTTGGATTTTATGAAGTGGATTTTCTCTAGCACTTGAGTAATTTTTAAATCCCAATCCGCTGTGAAAATTATCAAAAAGTGAAATCCCTTGACACTGTTTTAGACGGATACAGTGGTATTTATTAATTTCATTCAGTTTATCAGGCATAGCCATCTTAAATATTTTTATCATTGTGGGGTGAATTCATAATATTTTATTCATTTATCAAATATTTTTTTTAAGGTAATATTTATGGAAAAAATCAAAAAAGCAATTTTAACAGAAGGAAATATTCCTAATCAGCTATTCCGAATGACAATACCGATGGTTTTCGGTTTGATGGGAATGGTGATTTTCAATCTTGCTGACACATTTTTCGTAAGCAAATTGGGCTCAAATCAGTTGGCTGCCCTTTCTTTCATCTTTCCGGTTATTTTGGTGATAAATAGCATAGCGATAGGTATTGGGCTGGGAGCAGCTGCTGTCATCTCAAAAGTAGTCGGTGAAAAAAATCATCAAAAAGTGAAACGTCTCGGCACAGATAGTATTTTGCTCGGACTATGCTTGGTAGTTCCCTTTCTCATAATTGGCGAATTAACCATCGAACCGTTATTCAAACTGCTTGGAGCAGGAAAAAATGTTTTACCTTATATCAAAGAATATATGGTCATCTGGTATTTCGGATTGATAGCCGTAACCATTCCGATGATAGGCAACAACATAATAAGGGCAATGGGAGATACAAAAATTCCCGGTCTGATAATGGGTGTTGCCGCTATTGTGAACATTATTTTAGATCCTCTTTTGATTTTCGGAATCGGTCCATTTCCCGAATTGGGCGTTAAAGGTGCTGCGATTGCTACAGTAATTGGTCGTTCTATAACCGGATTAGTTGCAATTTATGTGTTGTGTTTTCGTGAAAGAGTCATCACTTTTGTAAAAGTCCCGCTTAAGAACATTTTGGAATCGTGGAAAAAAATATTATATATCGGGATACCAAATTCACTAATAAAGATGACCCTACCATTCGCATCCGCAATAATTATCAAATTATTATCTACCTACGGAGCAGAAGCGGTTGCCGGCTATGGTGTCGCATCAAAAATCCAATTTTTTGCTTTTGTTTTCACCGGTGCATTGGCTTCGGTTATGGGACCTTTCATCGGGCAGAATGTTGGTGCAAAAAAATTCGAGCGGGTGAATACAGGACGAAAAACAGGTGAAATATTTTCACTCATTGCCGGAATCATCCTTGCCGGAATATTTTTTATATTTGCCAAACCACTTGCATTGTTATTCAGCAAAAATCCTGCGGTGATCAACACAATTACAATGTATATCAAAATTGTGCCGATTACCTATGGTGCTCAAGGTGTTCTCAAGATCGGCACAACAATATTGAATGTGCTGAACAAACCCTTTCATGCAATCGGGTTGATAATTATTCAGCTATTTGTATTGTATCTTCCCTTAGCTTTACTTGCCTCAAAATTTTATGGAGAGATAGGCATCTACATTGCTTTGGCAATCTCCTACTTATTTGGAGGAGGGTTGGCTCATCTTGAGATTAAAAAACAAATAGTTCTTTTCCGAAAGCATATTGAGCAAGAAAATAGTGAAAAGTGAAAAAGGGAGAAGGGAAAAGTGAGAAGTGAAAAGATAAAAAATGACCACGAAATACACTAAATACACGGAAAAAATCACATTTCAAATCAGCACCGGAGGTGCGACATATTTGTAGCATAAGGCGTCAGCCTTATGTTCAGTGAATAAACGGAAATAAAGCACCGTAGGTGCGACATTCTCAAAAGTAACCCGGTGGAAATAAAACAGATAATCCGCCGGCTGGCGGACACGAGGCAAGCGGATATTTTACTCCCAAAAAAATAAGGGCATGCTTAAAATTCTTTTCTCTTTCTTGACAAATATTCTAAACAATTACAAAAGTATGTAAAAAATAAATGAATATCGAAAAGGTTTATGGATAGTATGAATAAAAAGCAATTTAAGTATCTTGATATTATAATTTTCATCGCAATTTTAGGCTCGATCTGGGGACTATCAGAAGTTGTTTTTAGCCATTTATTGAGAATTGCAGGAATCCCATATCGCTCAGGAATACTTATTGGTATCGGTGCAGGAATATTAGGCGTAGCTTATGCTTACTTGAAAAAGCCTTTGTTATTTATCGGAATTGTGTTTGTAACGATTTTGAGCAAGCAATTAGTTGTTCCGCTTCTGCAAATTTCGGTAATGTGTAAAGCAAATTCTTGTCTGGCAGTCCTCTTAATTGGAGCATCATTGGCTATTATAACTTTACTTGTCAAGCCGGAACACAACAAAAGACCACTCGGGCGAATTTTTACAGGAGCCACAGCAGGAGCTACAACTGCCATTAGTTTTTATTTTTTAGGTAAGATTCTAGCTCCCTGCCAAAATCTGCTTGCCTATACACATTTGAGCGGATTTATTTCCTATCTTATTGATAAAGGTATTTCGTGGATTCTTTTCCCCGGTTTTTTATTTCCACTCGGTTATTTAGTTGGTTCTCGCTTAAAAAATAGAGACATTTCATTTCTAACAGAAAAACCACTCCTGTATTATGCAAGCACTTGCAGTTTTGTAGTTTTCTGCTGGATAATAATTGCATTTGTTACAGTTTATGGTTTTTAAAATATTTGATTATATTTGATGAAAATTAATAGTACCATCTAAACAAATATGTACTCTTGAACAGGGTTTTTCAGAGACTTTCTATAAAAACGATATTGAAATGGTATCTGTCGTTGTATGCACCAAGGAAGGTCGTTCAGAAGAGGTAAAATCATTGTTAAATAGCATAGAAAATGTACGGATATCTTTTGAAATTAATAATTTTCTTGGAGCAGATATACCTCTGGCAGAATGGCAAAATATCTTAGACTACACTTATGTAGACTATGTTATTGGTTCTCTTCCACCTTATTTAAAAATAATTTTCCAAAATATTTAACAAGAAAGTCCCCCAATGTATTTTTTGATAAATTGTTCAATTAGAATTTCCAAAAGGAATAAATATGCAAAAAGATAAATTTAGGAAATTATGTTATTAAAAAGAATTTTAATTATTATTTTATTTTTACCTCTAGTTTTATTAGCTAATGATATCTCTGATTGGCACTATAAAACTTATATTGAAAACAATACTGAAATGACTACAGCATTTATAAAGTATGGCGAAGATGCAAAAAAGCAGGTGAAAAAATTTCTTAATAACAAGAAAGTAAAACTAATTACAGGTAACGACCAGTATATTGCTACCATCACTCCTTTAAAATTGGTAAAAAAGTTAAAAAAGAAGTTAAACGACAAGATTGAGATTTGTGGACTCCGTGATGATAATACATATTTACAAGAAAAGCGTATTAATAAATTACTTTTAGACTGGAAGTCCGAACATAAAGGAATGTTAAAGGGATTTTGTCATGTTGATTCAATATACATCGTTTCTGTAACATTTAAGCATCCGGAAACTAAAAGAAGATATACTGTTGAGAGTTTCTTTACTGAGAGTAACGGTGAGTTTTCCTGCTGGCTTCCTGAAGGTGAATATAAAATATTTGTAGAAACCGTAACAAGTTATATGACCTCTGAGAAACAAAAAAAGAAAATACCAATAGATGTAAAAGAACCCAAAATAGTTCCAATATCTGATAGATTTAAATTCGAATTAGATGATATAGTATTAGAAGAATTTAATAATAAGTATACGGCAGAACAAAAGGATATTTTAGTTTTTCTTGACACTGATAATAGACCTAATTCTCTGGTATTTACGGAAATAAGCGGAGGATATTCACATCCAATAGAGATAATAGAAGACCATGTTACATTATTTAATACTCCAATGTATGTTACTTATACTTATGGTTTAGTAGTATATAAAACTCTTTCAGAGATAAAACCTTATAAAGAAAAAGGATTCTATCCATACTCTTATGGTTTTTCACAAAACATTCCTTATGCTGATTATGTAAATACTTTTGTTAAACCCGATAAAAAAATTGAGATTTCTGGAGAAGTAAAACTTACGAATCATGAAATTGAATCATTTGAATTATCTTTTCTTTCAGCAAAACATCACCTGACTTATATTCAGACAGATTCTCTGGGACACTTCACAGCAGAAGTATATCCTGATATTTATGCAGTTACAATTGTATCTATTCCAAATCTAAAAATGGATGTTTACGATATACTTGTAAATTCAAATTTTGAAAAAGATGTTACTCTTAAATTTACTGTAGTTGATTCTCTTCTTCCAGAATGGGATTTAAGTTTACTTAAGAGATATAGTTACTCCTCAAAAATATTCAAGGATCTATATATACCAAAACATTAGGCTCTGTAATAAAGTATGGCAAATTATAAAAATTTTAAAATGAATAAAAATTTAGTCATTAATGTAAATTGATGGGTTATCTACCATCCTTGTGTAATATTTGAAAGCTCCGAGATCCCGATACATCGGGTATAGAATCTTGTTTGGTGGATTACATAAGGAAAGGATGATGGATATTAAAGATGTTAATCAAAGCAATTAAAAAATATGAAGCTTTTTGAGTTCCAAATATCAAAAAAAGGAGATACAAAAAATGAAAAGGATAATATTATTTGCAATTATTTTCTTATTGGGTTTTTCAGTTTTATTTGCAGAGGAGATTCAAAGAGTTAATGTTGAATATGGTTTTTCAGAGACTTTCTATAAAAATGATATTGAAATGGTATCCGTTGTTGTATGTGTCCAGGAGGGTCATGCAGAAGAAGTAAGGACATTTTTAAATAGTAAAGATAATGTCCGAATATCTTTTGGGATTAATAATTTTATTGGAGCAGATATACCTTTGGCAGAATGGAAAAATATTCTTGAACATCCTTTAGTGGATTATGTTGTGGGTTCAGTTCCTGTAGAAGAAGAATTAGATGTTAGCGCTGGTGGAGCAGGAAGCGATGATTTATATGTGGTTGATTCATATATTGCTAATAATCAGGATATTACAGGTGAAAACGTATTAATTGGTATAATTGATACAGGGGTTGATGTGGAACATTTTGATTTCAGAAAGAACAATGGAGATACCAGGGTAAAATATTACCTGGACCAATATACAGGAGAAGAATATGATGAATGCCGGAAAATTTGTGGATACAAATGAAAAAATCCACCTTATTTAAAATTAATTTTCCAAAATATTTGACAAGCAAAATCCCCCAATGTCTTTATTGGATAAACTGTTCAACTAAAATTTACAAAAGGAATAAATATGCAAAAAGATAAATTTATTAATTTTCTTATGGATAAAGTTGTGTAAATTCAGAGGTTTAGTTTATGAGAATGTTTGAAGAGTATAGAATTAAATTTTATTCTCACATTACATTTGTGAGTAAAGGGGTTTTTTTTCGTTAGAATTACGGCACACAATTTTTTTAATTTATTTACCACCATCACATTTTTTCATTACTTAAGCGATATAAGAAAAACTTGTCCTCCTCCCGGCGGATTACAAACATATAATAAATTTTACAAAATACGAAAAAAATACATTATCCTTGGAAAAAACAAATTTACCTGATTATGCCATTCTGTTCTTTTTTTTGAACAGAAAGGCAAAAGTTTTTACAGGAGAATTAATTCGAGTTTTAGTAAATTTGATAACTGATTAATTAAAAAATTTGAAAAGAAAATATTTAAATGGAACTAAATAAATTAAGCTCCAATCCCGTTAGAGACCCGGACCCTAATGAAACAAATGAAATGTGTTAACTGATAAAATAGGAATTTTGGTGTTATGCCAAAAAATATTGTTAATAATAAAACGAAAAAAAAATGATTAGACATAAAGGAGTTATTATGTTGAACAAAAGTGTAAATTCAATATTAGGAAGAGGAGCAATATTATTAATGCTTACTTTTCTATGCATTAACATATTAGTTGCAAAACCGACTCATCCAGAAGCACCTATAAAAATAGAAATAAGTGTATCCAAAGACAAAATCTATGTAGGAGATTCTATTGATGTGTATGCGACCATTAAGTTATTAAAAGATCATCCGAATTATGTAGAAGGCACAAAATACAGAATAGCTGAAAGAAAAACTTATGCAATGATACGTCTCGGTGAGAAATTGGTGCCACCACCTAACCCAATACCACGATTATGGGAGATATTATACTCAGATAAAGATAAGATATTAGATGAGAATAATCCTCATATTGATTTTCATTTTAGGCAAAAACTTAATCTTATGCCCGATAGAAAAAATCTCTTAATACAAATTCTCATTGCTAAATATCCTCTTTCGCATATTGGTGATTTTATTACAAAAAGTATTGAGATTGAATGTCTGGAAAAGGGGCTTGAATATAAACCTAGAATTTATCAAGAAGACCGTAAATATCAAGGAGATGTTATCCCTCTTGATCCTTCAGAACCCAGACCAGAAGTAAATACTGATGATAAACAATTGCAAGGAATCAATTTAAAAGAAATCAATCCGGAGTTTTTTAAAATTGAAGCTGATAAAGTTGAGAATAAAAAAAATCCATATCCTTTTAAGTTTGAGGGAAGAACTGTTTATAAGGTCTTAGTTAATACTACTTTAGAGCATGATTTCGAAGAGACACTTTCCAATGTAAGTTGTGATCCGGAGATAGGAACTGTATCTGCTAATGGTTCAATTCTTACATTTAATGCCGCGAGTACAGTAGGAGCAACAGGAAATATATATTTCACTTACGGTGGACAGGGCTACTATATGGAAATTGAATTGATTGAAAATTATGATATAGATGGAAGTTTTAAATTTGAAAAAGATGAATGGGAGACCTATTATGCAGCTATTGGAGAAATTAGACTCTATAATTTAGATGATCCTTCTAATCCGATATTAATAGATTCTCATGAAATTACTGGTGGAGGAATAAATGGAAATTGTGAATATTCATTCTCTGGTATAGACTTTGCTAATGTAGGTATTTATTTATTTTTAGAAAATGACCAGTGTTTGTTTGTACAAAGTAATTCAGCGGGCGATGGGCTTATGGCAAAGAATAGAGGATTTTACGGGCCTCATATTGAATTCTATAATTCTGATTCTGAAGATATAAATATGTATTGGACTCAGCATCCAACAGTCGTTAATGGTTGGAATTTTTATATTGGTAATCCGGACATGTGTGGAGCATTAAATGTATTTGAGCAGGAGATAAGAGCAGAAAATTTCTCTACAGGTTCCCTTTCTAACCAACCAAGGGATAGTTTATGCATTTATTCACATATTGGACATGATTATCCATTTCCTGGTTATCCTAACAATACTTCCTAGTATTCAGCTAATGGGTTATTAGTAAATGATGAACCTTGGGATATCATCTTTATTTGTGGATATGATGTTGGCGATGATCAAAATTATGATCAATGGGACAATTCTGTTGTCCTGCATGAATTGGGTCATGCATATCATTGGAATTTTGCAGAATATTCATCAAGTCCGGACCCAAACCAGGGATTCAGTCAAACGTGTAATGATAAATTAGCCTGGTATGAGGGTTTTGCTCATTTCTTCTCGTGCTTAATAAGATCTGCAACAGATGATATTCGTGATCAGGGAGAGGATTGGGAAATGATAAATGTTGCAACTTGGGGAACCTCAACTTTCGACGCAGAAGAACCCTGTGATAATAATGGATATCAACCAACGGGCAATGCTTGCGAAGGAGCAGTTTGTGCTACTCTCTGGGATATTTACGATAATGTGGAAACTGGAAATCCAAACTGGAATGATGATGAAATATGTTTCGGATATGATGAGATATGGAATATAATGGTAAGTTACCAAATAGAAGGACGCTATTGTTATACATTTAATGATTTTCTTATTGGTTGGGATGATATTTATGGTTCTTTTAATGTGGATTTTATGGACAATTATGCGGCACATTCGATTATTTACACACCATCAAACCCAGTAGACCCTGCATCACAAATAATGTCTTCTACCCAAATTATTAATAATTCTCCTAATCCATATTATAATCATACCAAAATATCATATAATCTTAAAAATAGTTCGAGCGATGCAAAAATCGAAATCTACAACATAAAAGGGCAAAAGGTAAAAATCATGCACCTTAACAATGAACAAGGTAAAGCCAGTGTTACCTGGTATGGAACAAATAAGCTGGAACAAAATGTAAGCCCCGGGATTTATTTATACAGAATGATAGATGCCGGCAAATGTGTGGATACAAAAAAAATGCTTTTACTTCGTTAAAATCCCGAATTAATCGGGGAAAGGAAATTATATCATGAAAAGTAAAAATATTATACGAATAATATCAACAATAATTTTATTCTCAATCATAAACTTTACCTGTTTATTTGCTACACCAAAGAATGATTTAGAGAATGGATTACGAGAAGAATTGAGCAAGATATTTGATAGTCCTGAAGAAATTGAGCAGTTTATTGAGCATACTGAAAGATTCAAGCCTACGATAAAAAAAGAAGATTGTACTGAAAGTATTTCCAGAGGTCCTCAGCCTGGAATTCCGATTTTGCTCCCTTATACTATGATAATTATTACAAATGATGATTTGGAACAGGATTTTTTGGAATTTGCAAAAATAAAGAATGCAGAAGGAATAAAAACTAAAGTAGTAACAATTTCTCTTGTTGGAAATACACCGGAAGAAATAAGGGATTACTTGAAAACACAAAAAATGCTTAATCCATTCCTTAAATATGTTCTTATTGGTGGAGATGCGTCTGTGGTAATGCCAAAAATAATTGATACCGGTATGAGGACAGACTATAGTTCATTTCCTACAGATTATTATTTCTGTAATGTGCTATCTGACTGGATATCTGATGATGAAATAAATTTTGAGGCTGATTTATATGTTGGTAGAATTCCCGCTAATACAGGGCAAGAAGTGCAGAATTTTATCGATAAATACATATCCTATCGTCAGGTAGGAAATTATTCTAATAAATATCATTTAATCGCCAACAATATTCATAGAATGCCGGGTAATACCCGCGGTAATGATATAATTGATTCAATTGCCCAGCATATAGATACTGATATAGATTTTACTTATGAGGAAGATCTGGCTTCAGCGTTTTCCCCTGCCGGTGTGCTATTGGGTAATGCAATGAATTCTGATGATCATAATTTTTTGTTTAATGTAACTCACGGCGGTGATAGAACTATTACGGCACATAATATCAATAGTAATTGGAATGCAATTGGTGGACTTGCTGATTATCCGAATAGTCAAGAAATAACCAATGTGTATGAATGGTCGGTAAATGGACACTGGAATGATACAACTGGTTATTATTACGAATACCTTCCTGATTATCTAACAAATTCCAATCCCTATGTATTGTGGAATTCATCTTGTGCGAGCACTAAATTTGTGAATTCTAATAATGATCCACAGGATTGCATCGGAGCATGTTTCCTGACAGATAATAATGGAGCTGTAGCTTATTATGGTTCAGCTCACTATGAATTCCCTTTTATTGGTCGTTTTGCCGCTGAATACTTCATGGATTTTATATTTTTGAATAATATATCTAAAATTGGTTTAAATACTATTAACTCTCTTCAATTTATTTATCACCATGCACAAAATATTAGCATCCTCAAAAATTATATTATTGCACATATTTTATTTGGCGATCCGAGTATGGAGATTTGGTCGTGTCAGGCAGAGAAACTGGTTACGATATGTAAAGGTGGCAATACCTTTAAATCAATGGATTCCTCTGGAAACGCGGTTGAAGCCACCATTGTGGTTTTGGATGAAGATAAGAACATACTCGGTAGAGGAATTTCACCTTACACATTTGCAGGAATATTATATGACGATTATATTATCACTTCCAACAGTCCAAATTACCTTCAATCTATGAATGAATATTATAAGATAAAGGAATATTCAGGACTTCCTTATGAAATGTCTTTTGAAAACGGTATCGACAATAACTGGGAGATGTTTAACAGTAATGAATATGGAAATATTTTAGTAACTAGTGATCATAGACCTCATTCCGATGTGAAGCATCTTATCATGGATGCTAATAATCCTGAAGTTCATTCATTAAATGAAGCATGGTTGCATTTAAATCTTGAAAATCAAGAAGAGATTGAAATTTCATTTTGGTGGAAAGAGTTTAACGATGATGTCCATTTTGAGGATGGAGTATATATATCTGACAATGGCGGTGAACGTTTTGAAAAGATCTATACCTTAAGGGATAATAACAATAGATGGGAAAGCGTGATTATTCCACTTGATGAAATAGTGAGAGAATTACGTATGCGATACACCAATGACTTTGTAATAAAATTTCAACAGTATGACAATGAAAAAATACCCAATGATGGTTTTGCATTTGATGATATTAATGTATATTCCAACTTAAGAGATCTAAAAAACAAGCAAATTGTCTGTAATGCTGTTATTAGCTTTGAAAACAATCCCAATCCATTTAATTCGATTAATGAAATTAGTTTTTCTCTTCCTACTCCGAGCATAATAGATATATCTGTTTACAATATTTTGGGTAATAAGGTTAAGAATCTGGTGCTGGATGAGTTTGGCAAGGGACTTCATCATGTTATTTGGGATGGCACAGATCAGCACAGCAGACGAGTTGGGGCTGGTGTTTACTTCTATAAATTCAATGTTAATGGTTCAGTAAAACAGATTAAGAAGTGTTTGCTTATCAGATAATTAAAAGTTTAGCCCGATACGTTTTTACTGTGTAGGGCTTTTTTAGTTAAAAGTGGAAAACTAAATTATTTTTTCATTCATTTATCGTTTTAAGTCCTCGAAAATCAAAGAGCTCCTTATTTACCTCACCTGTATTATGGAATCTTTTATCTTTTTATTTAATCGTGTCAGCTCGAATACTGATGAGCATTGTAAACTACAGAGAAATCATAATCTCCAAACACTATCAGGATTTACACTCTCGCACAATATTAATCAGGCAAACTTTTTTCATCAATCTTGACACAAAAACACCTGTTAAGATTTAGCACTAATATTATTATTTCGGAGGAAATAAAATGGATTTGGCTAATATGCTATTTATCATTGCACCAATTGCATCTGCAATAGCTTTGGTCTTTGCTTATCTCTTTTTCATTAATATGAAAAAGCAGGATGAAGGCAATAACACCATGAAAGAGATTGCTGCCCATGTAAAAAAAGGTGCGTTAACATATCTCAAAAGGCAATACAAAATTGTGGCGATTTTTTTCTTTTTCGCTTTTATATTTTTTTTCATCTTGGCTTTTGTACTTCATGTTCAAAGCAAATGGACACCTTTTGCTTTCTTAACAGGTGGTTTTTTTAGCGGTCTGGCCGGATTTCTCGGCATGATGACTGCTACTACAGCGAGCAATCGAACCACTCAGGGAGCCAGACATTCTTTGAACAGAGCCTTACAGATCGCTTTTCGAAGCGGTGCTGTGATGGGTTTAGTAGTTGTGGGACTTGGTTTGCTTGATATTTCTATTTGGTTTATTGTGCTAAAATACCTTGTGAAAATTCCCAATCTTTCAAATATTACTACGATAATGCTCACATTTGGAATGGGTGCTTCTTCGATGGCTCTTTTCGCCCGTGTAGGTGGTGGAATATTCACCAAAGCAGCCGATGTTGGTGCTGATCTCGTAGGAAAAATTGAAGCAGGTATTCCGGAAGATGATCCACGAAATCCCGGCACTATCGCAGATAATGTTGGTGATAATGTTGGCGATGTAGCCGGCATGGGTGCTGATTTGTATGAATCCTATTGTGGATCTATTCTTGCTACAGCCGCACTTGGTGCTTCTGCTTTTAGCGGAACAAGTATCCAACTGAACGCTGTCATTCTTCCAATTCTCATCGCTGGTGTAGGAATTTTACTTTCAATAATCGGCATCTTTCTCGTTAAAACAAAAGAGGATGCCACCCAAAAAGATTTGCTTAAAGCACTTGGTAGAGGAGTGAATTTTTCTGCTTTACTTATTCTGATTGCCTCAGCTTACTTAATCAACCTGATGCTAAATGGTTCCGACCTTGTGAATACCTGGGGTGTTTGGGGTTCTATGGTTGCCGGACTTCTAGCCGGAATATTAATTGGAAAATCAACTGAATATTATACTTCTTCACACTACAAGCCTACCAAGGGCATCGTCCAACACAGTCTGACAGGTCCCGCTACAGTGATAATTGACGGTCTCGCAGTCGGGATGCAATCTGTGGGTTATCCGGTTGTGATCGTATCTCTCGGAATTTTATTTGCATTTGGTTTTTCTGGTGGATTTTCAAATGTTGCCACAGGTTTATATGGAATCGGTCTCGCAGCCGTCGGAATGCTTTCTACTCTCGGAATCACCCTTGCTACAGATGCTTACGGTCCTATTGCCGATAATGCCGGCGGTAATGCTGAGATGAGCAAACTTGGTGAAGAAGTTCGCAAACGCACAGACGCATTGGATGCACTCGGAAACACTACGGCTGCTACCGGAAAAGGTTTTGCAATCGGTTCTGCTGCTCTTACGGCAATGGCTTTACTCGCCGCTTATATCGAAGAAGTGAAAATGGGATTTGCACATATCGGGCAAACTACTTTTGAAATTGCCGGAAAAACTGTGGGAATCGCAGGTGCATCTATCGCTCAATTTATGGATTACTACGATGTTACTTTGATGAACCCTAAAGTTCTTATCGGTATTTTTTCCGGAGCGATGCTTGCTTTTGTTTTTTGTGCCTTAACCATGAAAGCAGTCGGTCGCACCGCTGCAAAAATGGTAAATGAAATTCGCAGACAATTCAAAGAGATAAAGGGTTTGCTGGATGGCAATGCAAAACCAGACTATGAATCGGCAATTCTTATCTCTACAAAAGGTGCTCAGCACGAAATGATCTTACCCTCGCTATTGGCGATTATTGTTCCTATTTTTGTTGGATTAATTTTGGGTGTTTCCGGAGTCATGGGATTGCTTGTTGGTGGACTTACTTCCGGTTTTGCTTTGGCAATTATGCTCAATAACGCTGGCGGAGCTTGGGATAATGCAAAAAAATATGTGGAAGAAGGTCATCTCGGTGGCAAAGGTTCTGATCAGCATAATGCGCTCATAGTCGGCGATACTGTGGGTGATCCTTGTAAAGACACTTCCGGTCCATCATTAAATATTCTTATCAAGTTAATGAGTATGGTTAGTATAGTTGTAGCTGGACTCACAGTTGCTTACTCTCCTGCTATTCAAAAATTTCTAGGAATATTCTAAGAAATAAATTTATTAAATAAAACGCTATATTGCAAAAACACCCTCGTTAAATTTCGAGGGTGTTTTTTTTGTAAATTGAAGCAGACTGGAACCCATCCGCCAGTTGGCGGATAAATCAAAATGTCTGCCC
>JAYEKN010000072.1 GCA_034661015.1 Candidatus Cloacimonadota bacterium | reverse complement strand
AAAAAGCTGACTTGAAAGTCATCGAAAAAAAAGCACGCGAACTTGGAATGGCAAAAGAGGGGGAAAAAATTATTCGCATAAAAACTGATAAAATAAATAAAACGAATTAGTGTGCGTCCGTAAAGTACTATTTTTCGACCTCACCCCGACCCTTCCGCCAACTGGCGGAGAGAGGGAGATAAAAGTTCCCCTTCTCTTTGAAGAGAAGGGGTTAGGGGATGAGTTGTAAAAAGGATGAAGAATATATTTTACTTGATATGCTACTTTACGGACAGACACTAATTAGAGTCTATCCGTAAACTCCGAAACCTTGCGGATGGTTGGAAACCTCCGCAATGGTTGAGATGTGTAAACGACCACCATTGCGGAGGTTTGGAAAACAACCATCCGCAAGGTGCTTAAAAAATGCGAGTTTACGGATGGACTCGAGTAAAAGCAGAAACAGCATAAAGGGATTTTAGGGAATTACAATTTTGATTTTTTTTTACTTTTGGAATTTTATATTTCCTAAAAAGATAAAAATATCAGCTCCGTCGCAAACAAATCCGTAACAGAGCTGACATAAAAAATAATTAAATCAATTTTTCAATCAAATCTACAACACGGTTTGAATATCCGAACTCATTATCATACCATGAAATAACTTTGACTAAATTCTTATTCATTACTTTTGTAAGCTGTGAATCAAAGATGCTGGAATGCGGATTTCCAACAATATCACTGGAAACAAGCGGTTCATCGGAATATTGCAAGATTCCTTTTAATTCATTTTCAGAGGCTTTTTTTATAACAGCATTTATTTCTGCTTCAGTAACGTCTTTTTCCAATTCACAAACGAAATCCACGAGTGAACCATCCATGACCGGCACTCGCATTGCCATACCGTCAAGTTTACTATTCAGTTCCGGAATAACTTTACCGGTTGCTTTTGCTGCTCCGGTGGTTGTAGGTATAATATTAATAGCAGCTGCTCTGGCTCTTCGCAAATCACCCGGGTGAGGAGCATCCAAAAGATTCTGATCGGCAGTATATGCATGAACTGTTGTCATCAAACCCTTCTTAATTCCAAAATTATCATTCAAAATTTTTACTATGGGTGCGAAACAATTTGTGGTACAAGAGGCGTTTGAAACTATTTTATCTTCAGGCTTTAGATCATAATCATTTACACCGAGAACAATAGTAGCGTCAATCTCATCTTTTGCAGGCACGCTCAAGAGAACTTTTTTTGCTCCTGCTCTGATATGTTTTTCGATTTGTGCTTTTTTGCGGAACACACCGGTAGATTCCACTACCACATCCACATTTAGATCCTTCCAGGGAAGATTTTCAGGATCGCGTTCTGCAAAAACTTTAACTTCTTTTTCATCAACCCGGATCGCTCCATCCTTGGATTCGATCTTTCCACAAAATTGACCGTGAGTTGAATCATATTTTAAGAGATGCGCTAATGTTTTTGCATCGGTGATGTCGTTTATGGCAACAACATTGAAATTTTCTCGTTCGTGCATAATTCGGAAAACCAGTCTCCCAATCCTGCCAAAACCATTGATTGCTATGTTTATCATAGAAAACTCCTTTAATTTATTTATTTTTATTAATTTTAACATCTGGCGATATTGTCAAGATAATCGAATTCACAACAAAAATTTTATCCTTTTTATGAAAATTAAAAATCCACTTTCAAAAATTCACAAATTTGTAACGTCAGTTTTCTTGACATTTCCATTTCATTATATCAATAAATAGAAAAAAAATATAATTTAATAAACTAACGGTAGAAACGCAGTATTTTACCATATTCTCGGAACTTTACGTAGAACAATAAATATTTGAGATTCCAAGATGCTAAATAAATTAACGCAAAATATTATTACGTTGATAAAAAATATCCCAAAAGGAAAAGTGATTTCTTATGGAAAAATAGCCTTTTTTGCCGGTAACCCAAATGGGGCAAGACAGGTTGTTAGAATCCTCCATTCTTGTTCGCAGAAATATGATCTTCCGTGGCATCGAGTTGTAAATGCAAAACTGCAAATATCCTTTAAAGATGATGATGCAATATCGGAGCAAAGAGTCATGCTGGAAAAAGAGGGTGTGCGGTTTTCTTCAAAAGGAAAAATCGAAAAACAGTTCCTTTGGCAAATAGATTTTAAAGATAATATGATAAATTTAAAGGATAAATCAGAATGATTAAAAAAATTATTCTTAAAAAATTAGGCTGGATTCTATTAATATGTTTTCTGTTAGTTGGGTGTTCGGGAAAAATTGAATTTGAAAACGGAAAAATAAAAGGCGTAAATACCATAAATGAGTTGGATAAGGTTTCTGCTTTTAATTTTACGATAATGAGCGATAATAAAGGTGATTCTCCAGAAAGCAGTAAAGCGTTTGCAAATATGGTAACCCGGATAGAAAATAATGAAACAGAATTTGTGATCGGTCTCGGTGATCATGTAAAAAAAGGATGGGAAAACAGTTTTCTGCCCTTTTTACAAAAAAATGTGTGGTGGCGGAATCATTTTTATCCGAATATTGCAGACGGTGAGAATGAATTTTACGGTGAAAATCAGGGAGATTGGGGAAGCGGGAAAGAATTCTTCAAGGAAATAAATTTTGCTTCTTACCCAGATGTAGAAATACGAGAAAACGGCTGTGAATACTACGCAAAAATCAAAGTGAAGGATTACACAATCCACCTAATTCAATTGCATTATTCAGATAGTCCGCGCGAAGATTCACTTGCATTTGTAACGAATTCAAAGCAATACCTAACAGAAATATTAGACTCTATCCAAAAAGGTAAAAAGGATATCGTAATCGCTGCAGCTCATTCACGAACAGGTTTTTGGATTGATCAACTTGACCAAGAACAGAAAGAAATTGTTATGAAAAAATGTGATCTGGTACTTTCAGCAACAACACATTTTTTCGAGCGAAAAATCATAGAAGAATTTGGTAACAAAGGTCCCCTGATTATAAATACCGGTTCAATCACTTACCCGTCAAAATATTGCCCTTTCGGTTATGTTCAAATAAATGTGATTAAAAATCCCTTTAGTTTGGTTGTCCAATATATTGATGCCGGACGTAACGAACCGGAGATGCAGTTTGCAAATTATGCTTTTATTAAAATTATTAATGGGGAAATCTTGGAAACAGATTTTCGTCAAATGCGACCGGAGGAGAATGCTGAGCGAGTGATCGGACATATTCCGCAAGAGATTACTAAAGAAACAATGGGAAAAATCGCAGAAGAAATTTATCTATCTGCAACTGATGCCGACATAGCTTATGTCCGAGTTAATTCAGGTTTGGAAAAAGGTGATTTGAAATTTGCAACACTTTGGAATGTATTTCCATATAATAATGAAATATATGTTTTAAAACTCACACCTAAGCAAGTTGAAGATGTTTTTGAGTATAAAATTTCTAAAGAAAAATCAAATGAAATTCAAATTGCAATTAATAACTATAATGGTGAATATGTGATTGATTTGTTGAAATTGGACGAGGACAAATTCTATAAAACAGGGAAATGGGAAGTACCATTACTCCAAAAATGGGTGGAAAAGGATGAGTAGCATATTCCGCTAATTTTCGGGAGGGAAGCGATTATATTTATTCGTTAATTTTGCCAATCTGTTTGCAATTTTATCGGTTAACATATTTTTACTTAATCTCCATTCCCAATTCCCACCAACTGTCCCCGGGGTGTTCATTCTTGCTTTCGTTCCCAAAGCCAAAACATCTTGCATAGATGTTATAGCCCATATACAAGGGCTGGAATAAGCAAATTCTATCATATCACGGCAGATATTTTTTTCGTTGGAATTTAAAACTTCCTGAAGTTTCTGATAAATTTTGGGTTCGTGATTTTGTACCGCTCTAAACCAGCCGAGAGTTGTATCATTGTCATGTGTTCCGGAATAAATTATTTTATTTTGGGGAAATTCATTTAGGGGAACAAAATTATCACCAAAAGCAAATTGAAGTGGCAACATCCCGGGAAATCCGAATTGATCTCGCAAAGCAATTACTTCTTTTGTTAATGCTCCCAAATCTTCTGCAATAATTGGCAGTTCTCCGAATTTATTTTTTAAAGTTGACAATAATTTTTCACCGGGAACATCTAACCATTCTCCTTGCTCAGCAGTATTCTTGCCATAAGCCACCTGCCAGTTACGAACAAAACCGATGAAGTGATCAATACGCACATAATCAACATTTTCTAATAAATTAGCAATTCTATCCTGCCACCATTGAAAGTCATCGTGCTGCATTTTAACCCAATTGTAAATGGGATTTCCCCAAAGCTGTCCGGTTGGAGAAAAATAATCAGGGGGAACGCCAGCTACCACGGTTGGATTCCCATCCTTATTCAATTTGAACAAATCCTGATTTGCCCAAACATCTGCACTATCATAAGCAACATAAATGGGAATATCACCGACAATTTTCACTCTTTTTTCATTGGCATAGAGTTTCAGTTCACGCCATTGTTTTGCGAAAATATACTGAAGAAATTTCTGAAATTCAATCTGATCGGATAATTGTTCTTCCCATATTTTTATTGCTGTGGATTTTCGGTTTCGGATATTCTTTTCCCAAGTGTTCCACGATTTTCCCTGATGATGTTCTCGAAGAGAAGCAAACAATGCAAAATCGTTTAACCATTGCTGATTCTTAAAACAAAATTTTTTAAACGATCTATACAATCTTACATTATTCTTGTTTTTTAAAATTTCGAAGGCTGATTTAAGAATCTTAATTTTAAATTTTTCGACTTTATGAAATTCAACCTTGCTATCCAAAAATTTTGGTGAATTTTCAAGGTCTAAATTTGAAATTAATCCTTGGTCAATCAGTCTTGTCAGGTCTATCAGAAGAGGATTATTTGCAAAAGCAGAAATTGGATTGTAGGGAGAATTTCCATATCCGGGGAAATTCAGCGGCAGTATTTGCCAAATTGTTTGTTTTGCTTTTGCGAGAAAATCTATAAAATCGAATGCCTCTTTCCCGATATTTCCCATGCCAAACTTTCCCGTCAGTGAGCTTGGGTGAAGAAGAATTCCAGCTGATCTTTTAAATGTCATATACTTTCCTGTCTTAATTTTTTGGACATAATGTATCAATAATTTTATGCCTGTCAATGAATTCAGCCTAATATCGCATCCCCTCATTTTTTTACAAGAATACATCTAAAAAAACCGAGTTATTTGAGGGCATTTTGTCTGGATTTATTCGTCAGTCTTTTTGGACAATGGCTGCGAGGGGGTAAACCCCCACGCTAAATCGAAAAAAGTATTATGAATAATACTCATTACATAGCAGCCATTTTTTTCAGCCGGATT
>JAYEKN010000071.1 GCA_034661015.1 Candidatus Cloacimonadota bacterium | reverse complement strand
CAAAAAGCATAAAGGGCTGGTAAGAACTAATTCAGAACAATTAGAAATATTCAAACAAATTGGTTGTAAAAAACCACAAATAAATGACTTGTCATTTAAGACAAATCCAACCCGTAGTCTATAATTGAAATTTTAGTTTTACGTAACTAACTGCATAATAGTAAATTAATTTTTTCAACTGTCAGGTTGGAGTTTGAAGATCACAAGCCAATTATTCTGGTTGAAATAATCATTCTGAAGTTTACGGAATTTCGGATAATTCTTGATTGGGACTCGCTCAGAAATGATTTTAACTCGTTTTATTCTGCACCATTTTACAATTCCCAGCACCAAAATAGTGCACTGGTTTTCTGAAATAAAATATCACCAAATATTTAATATACTTGTTATTCACACTATAACAGTAGATTGCAATCATTATAGAACATAAATTTTATAATTGGCACGGCTATTGCTCTATAAATTGACATCAAATACGAAAGGAAGAAAATCATGAAAAAGGTATTATTGATCGGACTGGTACTAGTTTTCTCAGCTAGTTTTGTTATTGCTGCGACTGTTAGCGGTATTGTAAGTGATTTAGACACTGGAGAAGCGATTGAAAACGCCACGGTTATATTCTGTTTTACAGACAGTTTAGTTGTACGCGGTGGAGGTCATCATGGTGGCGGAAATGGTGGTCCTCATGGTGGCGGAAATGGTGGTCCTCACGGTGGTTGTGTTGTAACAACTACAACTGATGTAAATGGTTATTATGAGATTGCTGATTTAGCTGAAGGTATTTATACTGGAAAAGCCAGAAAACACGGCGAATACATGCGCCAGCAAATCGAAGATCTTGAAATTGTAGAACCTGGAATTACTGTCAATTTTGAACTTGAACCTTGTACTGGTATAGGTGGATTCTTTGGGATATTCGGTCGCCGATAAGTAACTTGATTTAGGGGGAAGAAAAACCTCTTCCCCCTTATGTTTTATGAAATCCCCAAATACGAAAACCTAAAAATAATTTCCATTCAAAAAAATTGACAAAATTCTGTTATCTAAATTTTATGTAAAAATAATAAAAATGAAAATTAAAAATATAATTACAGTTTTATTTATTATTCCCTTTTTGGCAAGCCACCTTGTTGCCGGGAGTAATGATTCCACTTATGAAGATATTATTTCAAATGGAAAAAAAATTGAACTAAATGGTAGATTAATTGTAATAAATTCTCAGTGGGTCTTTGAATATGATTACGAAGATGTTCACAACCAAACTTTTTTTGAATTTAGTGAGCCAGATATAGAGATCTTAAAAGCAAAGCAAAAAGAGCTCTTGGCTCAAGATGAGTTAATTATAAAGGGATATTCTTACAATAAAAAAACAGCAGTAACAAGTTTTGTTTATAAAGATAACACCATTAAACTTACATCCGGGCATGAAATTGATCGCAGAAATTATGACTTGTTTATAGATTATGATGGTGATGGAATTTGTGATTATAGAAAAAAGAATTTTCGTATGATAAATGAGATAGATATTGGTTTCAAATCATATAAAAGTTTCTTTTGTAATTCCAAATCCGAAAAACATGAATCTTCTCACGATTCAAATTCCGGTGGAAGCGGTAGCGGAAGTGGCGGCGGCCATGGAGGCGGCCATGGCGGTGGTGGTGGTGGATAACTATCCCCCTAATATAACTAAATATTTTATTTTCCTTCTGCTCCTATTTTATCTACCTTTATCTGCACTCGAAATAGGAGGATTTATACAATTAAATGTTGGTGGAAAACAGGATTTATACGAAGAAAATTATTATCAAACCAATCTCCAACAATCTCTTTTTTTTGTTTTCCCATCTTTTGCTTTTGAACTTCAAAATCAATTTTCAGTCATAGACAGTTTATTAAATGAGCCCGGCTTGAATTCAACAATTTATTTTAATAAACCATTTAAACGGCTGAACTCTGAATTTTATTTTAAATTTAATGAAGAGAATAATGAATTTTTAAATTATACAGGCGGTGGATTAAATTTATTCTTAAATAAAAAAAAGCAAAATTATTTAACTGAAATCGGTTTTAAAATTGAGGGTTATAATTATATTTCTAATTCAGAATTTAACCATATTTCCGCTACATCATATTTCCTTTATAAACATTTTTACAAAGCAGCTGCTTTAAATATAGAATTAGATCTTTCAGTCAGAAACTTTCACAATAGCAATATCTCTGACATTTATCTAACCAGATTATCGTCGCATAACTATTTTTCTTTTCCCATAAAAGACAATATTGGTCTTCAAGCCGGAATTTTTGTTAATACCAATTTGATAAAAACAGATTCCTTAATCTATAATGATCTGGAACTTTTCGATTATTTTTCTTATGATATGTATAATATTTATACCGGCTTAACAATTTACGCCAAGAAGTTATTAATTAAACCCAAATTAACTTTTTCATTAAAGCGTTATCTTGCAATTTCAGATAAAAAACCCTATAATGAGTCCAGTATATTCTTTGATTTTTATTGTGATTATCCGGTGTTGAACAATTTATTAGTTTTTACAGATTCTTTTTACCAAACTGCACTTTGTACTTTATCCACAGAGAATGCTTACAATTTCTCGGTTGGTCTGATATATAAATTTTAATGAGTACAATGAATTATAAAGAACAATTTATTAAAAAAGAAAAAATCCTGAAGATTGTTTTAATTGTTCTGGGAATCATAATTATATTTATTTGGGCTTCAATATATTTTATTCAAAAAAGCAACCTGCAAAATTTGTTGGAAGAAGAAAAAAATCACGCCATCTTCAATGTAAAAATGATTAAAAACAATATTCAAGATAACATTTATTCTAACCAAATTATTGAAACCCTCTTCTTACATAAAAATGAAATCTTAATAAATTTAGCATTAGAGACGAACAATATTAAAAAAATTGAATCTTTGCGAAAGTTGTTCAATATTTCCCAATTTTTTATTGCGGATAAATATAATAAAGTCCAACTCTCTCTACCCGAGAATGCAGTCCTCCCTATTCAATTGGAAAACTTACCAAAAAATGAAGAGGTTGTATTATTGGAATCAAGATCAGGTTGGATTTATCTGGCTACTTATCAGGCACAGCAATGGTTTATCGCTGGTTTGGAAAAACAGAACTTGCGAAATCTATTAGAACCAATCGAGTTATCAAGTTTGTTCGATAAGATCAGCAAACAGATTTTCAATATGTCAAAATCGGAATCAAAAATGAATCATATAGTTTATATTGTTATCCAGGATAATGAGGGAATTATTGCAGCAACTTCAAATATTGAGTTCCTAAAATCTATCGATTCAGATGATTTTTTGAAACAAGTTAGCCAAAATCAGAAACCGAAATCACGGATTTATGATTATTCTGACAGTTTGCAAACTCAGAAAATTTTTGAAATGGTTATGCCGGGCGGGTTCTATCAAAATTCCAATACCCTAATCAGATTAGGTGTTTCATATCACAGAATTGAACAATTTCAGAAAAAACAAAACATTTTGCTGGCGATTTATTCGTTAATATTTATTTCTATGCTTATTTTGGAATTGAAATTTTACAGACATTATACGCGTCTAAATGAGATTAAGCGGGAAATAAATTTAAAAAGACATCTCGCAGAAATCGGCAGATTGGGAGGAGAAGTTGCTCATGAAATCAAGAATCCTCTTAACGCTATTTATATGACCTTGCAACGGTTAAAATCAAATTACTTGTCCCAAACAAAAGAGACATTTGATAAATCCGTTACAATTATATATACTGAAATTGAACGGCTAAATAATATTATTGAGAGATTTCTTTCACTTTCTCGACCGTCTAAACTAAGCTACACTTCTAATAATGTCTCAAACTTTCTCCAGGAGATAAAGGATCTTTTTGCAGAAGATTGTAAGAAAAATAATATTCAATGTAATCTTATGTTTAAAGAGGATGTTAAATGGAATTTTGATCGCGAAGCAATTCGAAAAGTGATTATTAATCTTATAAAAAATTCTCTGGAAGCATTTTCCAAAGAAATAGAACAGGATAAAAAAATTATTGAAATTGGTTTTGTAATAGAGAATAAAAATCTGAGGATAAGCATTGCCGATAATGGAATGGGAATGTCCCCAAAAATTCAGGAAGAGATCTGGAATTTTTATTTCACGACTAAATCTGAAGGTAACGGTATTGGTTTGCCAACCGTTAAGAAAATTATTGAAGAACATCTTGGTATGATAAATATTGAGAGCAAATTAGATAAAGGCACTACAGTCTATATCTATCTTCCCAAAATGAGGATAAAATGAAAATATTAATAATAGAAGATGATCCCACCCAACTAAAAATCCTCAAAGAATTCTTTCAAAGTAACGATTTTATGGTTTATAAAGCACTTAATGGTGAAGAAGGGCTAGAACTCTTTAAGCAAAATCCCATTGATATTGTCATCACAGATTACAGAATGCCCAGAATGAATGGTAAAGAGGTTTTGAAAAAAATCGTAAAAATAAACCCATTAACTGCTGTGATAATAATTACTGCTTATAGCAATGTTGACGATGCGGTAGAGTTAATTAAAACGGGCGCTTTTGATTATATCAAGAAACCAATCAATCTGGATATTCTGCTAAAAAAAGTAAGAAACGCCAGCAACTATATTCAAACTGCAAAAGACCACAAGAGTATAATTGCCGAATTCGGAGATGAAAATTTAGAAACAAACTACATTTTTGATAGTCCACAAATGTCATCGGTTATGAGTCTTGTCAGGAGAATCTCTCATATCGATGCTGCTGTACTCATCAGCGGTGAAAGTGGGACTGGAAAAGAGGTAATTGTAGAAATTATTCATAAATTAAGTCCCAGAAAAGATAACAAATTAGTTACCATAAATTGTTCCGCCATTCCGGAATCGCTTTTTGAGAGTGAGCTATTTGGACATAAGAAAGGTGCATTTACCGGTGCGGTCAAAGATAGAACAGGAAGATTTGAACTTGCGAATGATGGGTTTCTTTTTCTTGATGAAATTGCTGATATGCCGTTAACTATGCAAGTTAAATTACTAAGGGCAATTGAAAATAAAAAATTCGAACCGGTGGGAAGTTCCGAAACAAAAACAACTAATGCCAGAATAATTTCAGCAACGAATAAAGATTTGCAAAAAGAGGTAGAAAACGGAAATTTTCGGCAGGATCTTTATTATAGACTGAATGTTATTCCAATCCATATTCCCCCTTTGCGGGAAAGAAAAGAAGATATTCCGAAACTCATCCAATATTTCTTACACAGATTCGAAACGGGAGATAAATTCTCATTCTCTAAAGAGGCAATGATAAAAATGGTCAATTACTCTTGGTTGGGAAATATCCGAGAGTTAAGAAATAGAATTCGCCGCATCACCGCCTTTGCTCGATATACAAAAATTAACGTATCCGACCTGCCTGATGAAATTGTTAATTATAATCCTGACGAAGATTTCAATATTCAAAAATTCAAATCTCTTAATTCCATAGAAAAAACTCATATTACAAAAATTTTGAAAGAATGTAGGGGAAACCAAATTAAAGCCGCAAAAATACTCGGTATTCATAGAAATACTCTTTCAAGAAAACTGAAAAAATATAATATAGATTAAGATTCATAACAAAATAATGCAGAATTTTGTAAATTTATGAGCCTACTGAAAAATTGATCCTGATTTTTGCTTAATCTTTAGAAAGTATAATCAATTGTTTTTTTCGGCAATTGGAGCTATTGGAACTTTTCTAATCTGGTGGTGGTTTCATAAAATTAATATCAAATACAATCGTTGCCCGAGATGTCACTTTATGAATGTTGTTTTGAATAAAGGTTCCACGCATTTGGGACACACCAAAAATGTAACGTGGGGAACTTATTCCATCTTTCGTCTAAAACCCCAAAAAAACCGAAAAAAGGTGTTTCAGATTTTGTAACTCACGCTATAGTCGTAAAAGTTTTTTGAAAAAGGGCTAAATAGTGCCCAAGTAAATATTGTAATTAAATTTATTGACACGGTTTGCGGTTTTTAACTTTTGGAAATTCTATGTACATAATAAAAAGCAATAATAAAGTGAAAGAAAAAATGTATCAAATTATAAATTTCTAGAATCTCTCACAACAAACAAGGGTGCTCTGTCAACGAAAGGTGTATGTTATGTGGATTTTTGCAAACCTTTGTTAACAAAAAGAGACAATAAAAGAAGGAGTTTAAAGATGAAATTTCAAACATTAATCGTGATATTGGTTGTGCTGGCATTTAATGTCCACAGCCTATTTGCACAAGATTCGACCTTTTCAATTCAAAGTTTTCAACCTCAAAATATTAAAGATGGGCAAATGTACTTAAAATTAACAGGATCTGATCATGGTTATTCTGATAAGATTCAAACAATTGCATTACCGGTAGAGAATAAAAATGATTCTTATAATCGTTTTGGTTATTTTTTTAATATTTACCCATGGCTCAAATATGAATCGCCAGAATCATTTTATTATCTAAAGCCACAAATTTATTTTGGCCAATTTTTTAACAAATCAAATTCTAATTCATCTTCTGAGAAACTATATCCACAATTGGATTATTCACCATTCACAGAACGTACAAGTAATACACAATCGAACAGTTTTGACAGTGCAATAAATATTTCCGGTGGTCATTATTTTATTGATAAACTTGGAATTGGTGGACAAATTGATCTTAGATACCATGTATTTAATTGGAATGGTAAATATGAAAATAAAGATGAGGAAGTGTATTTAGATTTATCAGATTCAACATACTATCATAAAAGGAGATACATTTATTTTAGAGAAATCAAAGATCAGAACAGGTTAATTGATGCGAATATTACGCTTGGTCCAATTTACGGTAAAATTTATGAGGGAAAATATGCTGCAAGGGCAATAGAAATGATTGCTGAATTGAGAAGAAAAGGTTTATTGTTCAAAGAACCTAATTCATCTCAAATGATGCAATTGTCCACTATCATCTATGAAGAAATGAATCGTTATTATTTTGATAAACGCATCAAGCGGATTGAGTCTTTAGAAAAAATTAGTAATTACTTAATTTCCGAGAAAATCGTAAGGGAAACTGTTTCCGCATTTTTAACTATTAATGATATTTATGATTTAGGTCAATCTTCGGAAAATATTAATTGTTATGCAGGGATATACCAAACTTTTTACCGCCCTTACGGTTTTCAAATAGGTTTATTCTTTACCGGTGGTTATAAAGAGCAAATGGGAAAAGATAATTATATACATGAAAATACAGAATATTCAGCATATTTTGATTCTTTATATCAACTTGTATCTTCTGACACATCTCAAGTCAATGAGGAATTAGATTATAAAGAAGTTTACGGTAACGGAATTTTGGGGATGAAAATATCAGCAACTTTTGCTAAACCTTTTGGTTGGCATTGGAATTTAATTGCTGATGCCAAGATAGAATATGTAAAAAATAATCACAACTTTAGCAATTGGTTTAACACAAGCATAAATCCTACTGAGGTTATGGCAGCATCATACCGTTTATCATCTGCATTAAAATCTCAATTACAATATTATTTAAATAGCAGAACAAGAATTTACGTGACTCAATCTCTCTCGTTCGGCAATCTATCAGAAGCGCATTCTTATAATTTTTCCGAATTAATAGATAGCGTTTTAGTTGAAAAAGAAATTCCATATTCTTATGATTATAAAGAAATAACATCGGTAACAGAATTAAGAACAACCTATTATCTTACCCCACGTTTGAGACTGAATTTTACTGCCAATTATAATATTCTAAAACTTTGGGATGGAGTTTGTTCTTCTGAAGATGTGGATTTTGAAACTCCATCTTTACAGAATAAAATTGATAAAGCCAATTGGAATAGTAGAATTTCTCTTGATTATTATTTGTGGTAACTAAGAAACTTTAACAGGACAAAATCATCAACATAGTGTTCATCCGTAAAGTAGTTCAAGCGTCCTCAATTGAAGAAGCAGCTTGCGGATGGTTGTTTTCCGTCGGGATTTGTTATCCGCTTCCGTAATGTCCTATCAAGCCCTTTATGTGTTTTTTCTAAATTCATCGGGTTCGATATTATGCTTTTTAAATTTTCCATACAGATTTTGCCTTTTTATCTTAGATCTCATAGCCGCTTTTGCTACATCTCCGCCCGTTTGTTTTAGAAGATTCCGAACATACAATTTTTCAAAAGTATTTTTTGATTGCGGAAATGAGCCTTGTAATAAATTTAATAAGGAATTATCGGTAATTGTTTCTTCATTATTTTTGAGATAGTTTGGTAGATCGGAAATCTGTATTGCGGTTTTTGAAGCAATTGCCACTGCGTGTTCGATTACATTTTTCAGCTCTCTTACATTCCCACGCCATTTTTGTGCTAAGAGAATTGTCATTACTTCAGGCGAGATTTGTAAATCTGCTTTGTGATATTTTTTTCCGAATTCTTCCACAAAATAATTGGATAGGAGTTGGACATCTTCAATTCTTTCACGTAACGAGGGAATATAAATTTGGAATATGTTCAATCTATAATACAAATCTTCACGAAATTTTCCCTTTTTCACTTCTTCAAAAATATCTTTATTTGTAGCAGCAATTACGCGCACGTCAACCGTGATGTCTTTATCTCCGCCAACTTTTCTGATTACATTTTTTTCTAATGTTTTTAATAATTTGGTTTGGAATTTTTTAGAAGTTTCGGTTATTTCATTTAGAAATAAAGTCCCCTTGTTTGCTTCTTGAAAATATCCGGTTTTTTCGCGAATAGCGTCTGTAAATGCTCCTTTTTTATGCCCGAAAAGCATGCTTTCCAAAAGGCTTTCCGGCAAACCTCCACAATTGACTGATACAAATTTTTTATCTCTTCGCTCACTGTTGTTGTAAATCATTTCGGCGAGAAGGTCTTTCCCTACACCGGTTTCACCCACAAGCAAAACAGTTGCGTCCAAGGGAGCAACCTTTTTTATCATCTTAATTGTTTTTTGCAAGTGAAGGCTGTTGCCAATTACCTTATTCCTATCCAATCCCCTTCTTACAATATTTCTCAGGCGATGGATTTCAGCCTGCTGCTGTTTTGATTTTAATATTCGTTCGATCTTCAATTTCAAAATATCAAGGTCTTCAACCGGTTTTTCGATAAATTCTTCCGCTCCGAGTTTCATTGCTTCAACCGCTTTTTCTATTGAGGATTTTCCGCTAATCATCAAAACGGAAATGTTAGGCCATTTTTCTTTTACAATTCTCAAAAATTCCAGACCATTCATTCCCGGCATTACTACATCGCTTAATATAATATCATATTTATCCTTTTCTAATTTTTTAAGGGCAGACTCAGCAGATTTAGTTATATCAACATTAAAATCATTCTGCAACTGGCGACTGAAAATATCTAAAGCATCCGGTTCATCATCAACGATCAATATTTTTTTCTTATTTTGAATTTTGTCCAAATTGTTAGGCATAATTATATATCCTGAAATATTATTTATCTGGAATTGGGATTAAGAAAGTAAAAGTACTTCCTTTATCAATTTTTGATTCCACTAAAATAGAACCCTTGTGTTTATCTGCAATGCGCTTACAAATTGCCAATCCGAGCCCAAAACCGGAACTTGTTTCCCGCTTTTTAGTAGTAAAGTCTGGTTTGAATATTTTTTTGAGATTTTTTTGCTCTATTCCGCAACCTGTATCACTAATCTCGAAAGCAATTGATTTATTTTTTTGAAATGTGCGAATTTGAATTGTTTTTTCTTCAGAACCAGACAACGACTCTATCGCATTATTGAGAATATTTGTGAAGCAAACACTAATGTCGCTGTAAACCGCTTCGATTTTCGGCAGAGGTTCTTCATATTGAATATGTGTTTCTACATAATGTTTAAAAAAAAGATTATGCTTGCTAAATTCCAATTCCTGCTCAATTAGTTCGTTGATATTCAAGGGACGCGCTGTTGATATTTCTTCATTCTGCATTTTTTTCTGAAGGGTTTTTATATAACTCGAAATGATTTTTCCAGCTTCAATGATTTTATTTATATCTTGATCGGTTTTATGTTTTTTTTTCAGCAATTGGGAATAACCGAGAACCGAATTCAAGGGTGAATTAATGTTATGAATAACTCCTTCCACTCTTCCTCCGATGGTGGCAAGTTTGTTGCTCTTAATCAATTCCAATTCCAGTTCGCGTCTTGCTTTCCGCTCAAGCATTTCCTTGGAAATGTCCGTAATACTTCCAACAAGTTTAGATTGTTCATTTATTTTTACAGGATTCAAATTAATAACAATATATTTCAGATCGTTTTTCACTACTGATGTAGATTCTTTCGAAACAATTTTTATTTCACGGTTCAGAATTACCAGTTTATTTGATTGGGCTTGTTCAATCATTTTTTTGGAAAAGGGGACAAATTCAGTGATTTTTTTTCCGATAATTTCCCGTGGAGTTGAAAACGAAAATATCCGGGCTAAACCAAAATTACAAAAAGTAATTTCCAAATCATTATCCAACCAAAAGATGCCTGATTTTAGATTCTCGGTAACCAACTTGTATTCTTCAAGGGATTTCCTGTGTTCAAACAGAGAAGTGTTCATGGAATTAAATGTTTGAGACATTTCACCAAGTTCTCCACGATATTCGTCTGATACAAAGTCCATTTTTTCAGGATTATCCTTTATGGATTTCATGCTTCTATTTATTTCGTTTATCGGTTTGATAATTCGTTTACCAAACCAGTTGCCGAGAAGACTGATTATTACAAATGTTATTGATAAAATTACAAGGAGGATTAGCAAAGCACTTTTTTGGGCAAAGGAATAGAAATCTCGATTATAATTTGAAATATACAAAACAGAGGGATCGTTGGATAAATCATAGTCAACTACAACTCCGGTGGCAATCTCTGAATTTAGTCGGAGGATCGCATTGGATTGCTTTCGCAAAATCATTCTGTCCAATTTTTTTAAAAATATGCGTGTTAATTTGTCTGAAAACCGAAGATCTTTTTCGATAGATTCTTGTAAAGGAAATGCGAGCAATCGTGCCCGAGGTAGATTGGTATGAACGAATATATCTTGTGGAAAGGCATTATTTTGAAAACGCTCCAATCCCAATTCACTCAATCCATATTTATCTGAATTGACGACAAATCCGCATAAGTTCGTTTGGAGTGTGTCTGCATAAATGGGAGCAAATGTTATTGAATATATTTTATGGTTAAAGTTTGCAAGAAAAAGTCCAGATTTTTGATTTGAGATTTGTTTATAGATTGGAGAGATATACTTATCAATGAAATTCCACCGTTCTCCGGACAATTGATCCTTTTTAATGTTGTAAAGAGCAAAATATTCATTTTGGAATTTTTGCTGAATTTGTGTAAATAATTGATTGATCTCGTTGAAATTATTGTCCCTCATCGCTAACTTCAGTTTGGGATTATTAACAAGTTCATTTATTTTGAGCAATGATTCAGATTCATATTTTATTTTTGCAGACATAAAAGTAGAAATATACTTTTTAATCTTTTCATCCTCATATTTGCAGATGAAATATTTTCCAATTTGCCATTCAATAGCCGTAAGAACTAATACTACAAAAATTGTAGTGATAAAAAAAATCAAGAATATCTTTTTCTCGAATCCACCCTTTTTAAAATAACAGAATAATGTATTCATATTCGAGTTGCGCTCTATGTAAATAGCCTGTTTATTATTTTAATAATATCATCGCAAGTATAGGGCTTGTTAAGTACTGCTGAAAATCCATAATCACTGAAATTTTTAATCACTTTATTAGATTTATCACCACTTGTTATGACAGATTTAACTTTAGAATCGACTTCTCGGATTTTCTCAATAGTTTCTGTCCCGCTAATGCTATTCATTAAATTCAGATCAATTACCACAAGATCAAATGAATTTGGTGTTTGTAATTTTTCTTTGATTTTTTTTACAGCGTTCATACCGGTTTTAGCAAAATCTACGATAATATCGTAATCGGAAAGTATCCTCGAAAAAATATTTATCAGAAACTCGTCGTCTTCAACTAATAATATTTTCAGATTTTTGATGGATGTGTCTAAATCCACTTCTTCTTTTACGACGAATTTGTTTTCCTCATTAGCAGGAAGATATATTTTAAATGTTGTACCCTCACCAATGCAAGATTCTACCTCAATATTACCGCCATGGTTTTCAATTATCAGTTTTGAAAAGACAAGTCCCAAACCGTTTCCATCTTTTTTTGTAGAGAAAAGGGGAGTAAAAATCCTTGCGATGTTTTCTTTGGAAATACCTTCTCCCTGATCCTGAAACGATAGTTCAATATATTTTCCGGGAGTTAATTTTTCATGCTGAGAAATTTTGATTTGTCGAATAATTACTTCGATTTTTCCGCCATCCGGCATTGATTGGGCAGCATTTAGAATAATATTCTGAACAACTTGAGCAAGTTGCCCTTTATCAACAGAAATATTATAACTGTCTTTAGTGCAGTTAAATGTATATTTTTCTATAGAATTTTTTAACACCAGTTCGGCATTTTTACGAATGAAATCTGAAATATTAACATTTTGTTTTACCAATTCCGCATTTCCTTTTGAAAATGAAAATAAGTTATCAAATATTGCTTTTGCATGGAGAATTGAATCATGCAAAAAATCCATGGTGGAAGTGATTTCTTCCCCTGAAGATATTTTTTTTTCAGCAATTTGGACCCCATTTAATAAACCGGTTAGGATGTTATTAAAATCATGTGCAACACCTGAAGTGAGAATTCGTAAATATTCCATCTTTTTTGTGCTAATTATTTGTTCTTCCAATTCCTTTAGGTGAGTAATATCTTCGCAGATAGTAATAATGGCGATTGGTATATCTGTTTCGTCTTTTATTATTTCAGAAATAAGGCGAACCGGGAATGTAGAACCATCTTTTCGTTTATTGCTACTTTCTCGCATCATCCCATTCCATCTTTGTATTTCTTCCAAAGATGCCTTTTCTCGTTCTTTATTCGTCGAGTAAATTATTGCATCAGTCCCGTATAATTCTTCCACAGAATATCCATGCATCTTTGCATCCGCTGGATTTACGTAGATTATCTTCCGTTCTAAGTTTGTTACGGTGATTCCGAGCCTTAAAGTTTCTATGGCTTTTTGAAGAATATCAAAAAGGTGTTTTTCTAACATGATTCTCTCCAGTAAATTGACATTAGTTTTTAAAAAAAATTATTTACAACAAATTATTTTTTATATTTAAAAATCTCATTATTTTTCATTAGTGATTATTCGTGAAATTCGTAATTTACGATTTTTTCTTTTTTGGAATCTAAATTCCAAAAAATGTGTAATGGCGTCAATAAAAATGTGTATGTTGTATTGTAACAAGTATTTCCAAAGCGTGTTTTATTATCGTTTCGGAGAAACGAATTACGGTTTTTGCTGTTTGTCTTTTCGGAGAAACGAATGAATTCGTATTACGCTTTTCCAAAGCGTGTTTTATTGTCGTTTCGGAGAAACGAATTACGCTCGTATTACGCTTTTCCAAAGCGTTGCATTTTGAAGAAACTAATTACGAATAAAATTTACTTCCGAGGGTCAAGAGGGTCAACGAAAATGGTCTTTTGATTACGGTAGATTACAAATCCCGGAGGACTTTTTCGGGGTTTTGAGACATATTTGATCTTTGTAAAATCCACCGGAACATTTGCTGAATGCTTTGCTTTGCTAAAATGGGCTGCTAACCGGGCAGCGTAAATTGTAACATTTTGAGGTAAACTTTCCGATCTATCCGGGTTTCGGACAATTACGTGCGAACCGTGATAGATGCGGCTGTGGAAGAACCAATCATCTGAATTCGCGAATTTCGTTGTAAGTTCATCATTTTCTTTCCGTTTCCTGCCTACATAAATTTTCCATTCTCTTTTTTTTCCCACAAAATCGAATGTTCTGAATTTTGTCTTTTGCTCCGGCACTTTTCTTTTCGATCTCTGATTTTTTTCCACCGATAATTGCGATAAATATTCTTCGTCATCAGTATTTTCGATATAGGTGATTAGATTTTCTATTTCTCTGAATTCCTCTTGATTTTTTGAAATTTGCTTATTAAGATTTTCGATTCCACTTTTTGCTTTTTTGTATTTCTTGAAATAAAATTCCATGTTTCGCTTAGCATCCCATTCAGGATTTAGCGGAATTTCTATTTCCGAAGGATTTTCAGAAAAATAATCTATCACAGAAATAACCCTTTGTCTCGGCTTAATTTGATGAAGTTGTGTTTTCAATAATTCCCCGAATTTTTTCCAATCATCAATTCTCTCCAATTGCTCAAGTTCTTTTTTCTGAATTTTTAAAGCCTTCTTCAAAGATTTTCTCTTTTTACGATAATATTTGAGAATTCTTGATTTTAGATTATGCAGATAATTTTTTTTGAGTTTTTCATCATAATAATATTTAAAGGCAGAGTTTATATCCAAAAAACCATAAGTATCTTCACTTTCATAAAGAGATAAATATTTATTTGAAGTATTAAAGAAAACGATAAATTCCTGCAAATCCTCATTGCCGTTCTCTCTGATAATTGAATAAATTTTATTAATCATGATTTTTGTGTTCTCAATAATCGTCCAAAACTTTTCTGCACTTTTGTTGTCTGAGTATTTTTCACTCAAAAATTTTGGCATATCAGAAAAATTCCGGATGAAATCGTTCCATTTTTCCGGAAAATGTTTGCTAACTAATTTGTCAAATTCGAACTGATTTACATTGAAAATATTTGGTTTTTTTTGCTTGGGAGGAGGGCAATATTCCAAACCGGGAAGAATTTGTCTGAAACGGCTATCCGCAATGCCGATTTTTTTGTGACAATCAATTATTTGCCATTTATTATCTTCCGATTTTCGAGTAAAGATCAGATTTTCATATCTGTTGATTAATTCAATGATGAGTTTATATTCAATATTTATACCGAAAATATCATGTTTCTGAAAATAAAGAAAGATAATCCGATCATTTTCAGCCATTTCAATTTTTGTTACTTTACATTTTTTTAGATGAGTGTTCAGAATTTTTGTAAATCCATTTTCTTCACTCAACCCAATTGCATCGTCTTTCCTGCGAGAAATTTGTTTTTCTATTTCAATATGATTGGAAGAAAAACAAATCGAATCACCGGAATGAGGAAAAATATGCAGAAATGTGTTGGAAAATTCTAATTTGTATTCTCCGTCAGAAAAACGAGCTCTGCGAAAACCACGATTGAGAATTTCATCTTGAAATTCCTTTTTCCATAATTGAAGAAATAAGAGATCCATAATAATACTCCTATAAAAAAGAAAGGCTCTACGGAGAATACCGTAAAGCCCTTAAATTTATGTTCTTTAAAAGGTTATTTTAAAATTCCCCAAAGTACACCGGCAGCCACTGCCGAGCCGATAACTCCGGCAACATTCGGTGCCATTGCGTGCATAAGGAGATAGTTATTCTTATCATATTTTTGCCCTTCATGATGAACCACGCGGGCTGAATCAGGTACAGCAGAAACGCCGGAAGCTCCGATTAGAGGATTTATCTTTTCCTTAAGAAACAGATTCATCAACTTTGCAAATAATACTCCGGCAGCGGTTGCAATGCAAAATGAAAAAGCACCGAGAATAAATATTTTTATTGAACTTTTTGTAAGAAAGACATCTGCTTGAGTGCTGGCACCAACGGCAATACCGAGCAGGATAGTTACTATATCGATGAGTGCATTCCGTGAAACTCCAGCCAATCGCTCGGTTACTCCCGATTCCTTAATTAAATTGCCAAAAAAGAGCATCCCAAGCAAAGAGATAGAACGAGGTGCAATCGAAACAGTTATGAAGAAAGAAACAATCGGGAAAATAATTTTCTCTCTTTTGCTTACAATTCGCGGATTTTTCATGCGGATTATTCTTTCCTTGTCTGTAGTGAGTAGTCTCATTATTGGAGGTTGGATCAGGGGGACGAGAGCCATATAGGAATATGCTGCGATTGCGATGGGTCCGAGTAGTTCCGGTGCCAGATGGGAAGATAAAAAAATGGAAGTGGGACCGTCTGCTCCGCCAATTATACCTATTGCTCCAGCTGCTTTAGGAGCGAATCCCAGCAGAATTGCTCCGATAAAAGTAGCAAAAATTCCGAATTGGGCAGCAGCCCCGAGGAGGACTAATTTGGGATTTGCAATGAGAGAACTAAAATCCGTCATTGCACCGATGCCGAGAAATATCAAAGGGGGATAAAGTCCGGACTTTACTCCGAAATAGATGATGTTAAACACAGAACCTTTATCATAGACACCGCCAAAAGTTCCGGGCATGTTACCTATTAAAATTCCAAAACCGATTGGGACGAGTAACAGCGGCTCGTATTTTTTAACAATTCCCAGAGTAATAAAGAATATCCCCACAGCGAGCATTATCAAATGAGTATAATCGCCATGAGAAAAAGCAGTTATTTGGAGAAATTTGACTAACTCATTCATTATTTTGCTACCTCTATCTCAACTAAAACTTGCTCTTCACTCACATTATCACCTTTTTGGACAGGTACTGTTTTCACTGTTCCATCATAATCCGACATTATCTCAGATTCCATTTTCATAGCTTCGAGAATTAGCACAACATCCCCGGTTTTTATTTTATCCCCAACTTTTACCATTATATCAATAATAGCACCTGGTAACGGAGCTTGAACTTTTCCAATTATAGGTCCCGGTTCTTTGTCAGGTTTTTTCTCAATTGTCGGGGGATCGGTTATTATTTTTTTAGATCTTTTAAATTGAATTTCGGTTTTACCGAATTCCGGCTCCATTTTCACTTGGTATTTTATGCCGTTAATATCTACCTTTATGTTTAAGCCATCGTATTCAACAACTTTACCTTCGAACTTTTCGCCATTGATTTCCATTTTATACGTTTTCATATAATTTACCTTTTATATTTTCAAATAACTCACGGTCAATATTTTTGATTTGCTTTTCTTAACGAGTAAAATTAATTAAAATTTCCGGTTAAAACAAGAATTAGGCATCAGAAGTCTTGAACTTTGCTTCCATGTACATGTTTTTGCTCTTTTCATAGTGAGAAGCATTTTACTTTGATTTTCTATCTCATTCTCATACAGAAAAAGTGTTGTTAGAATTGCCAATTGCAAATTATGATGCAAAGGAGTCGCCTTTTCTTTATGGTGAAGTGGCTTAAGATGGGATATCTTTTCTGAGATTATTTTCTTTTGTTCTACAAATTTACTCTTTTTTTTTCGTTTTTGCAAATGTTTTAGCAGATCAACGGCAAAAGCAATAACTACTAAACTGAAGAAAATTATGAACATACCAACCAAAACAACATTCCATACGCTGAAGTTTGATAACTCCTGATTTGTTTTTTGTGTTTCTGCTGCAAAAATCGGATTTGCAATAACTATTAGAAGAGAGAAAATTATAATGCTGATTAACGTTTTTTTCATGATTATTATTTATAAAGGTATATTACCATGTTTTTTTGGAGGATTTGAGTCTTTTTTAGAAGCTAACATTTCAAGAGCTCGGATCAGTCTGGAACGAGTAGTTGAAGGCTCTATAATATCGTCAACATATCCCTTGCTTGCTGCTTGATAAGGTGTTGCAAATTTATTACGATAAGTTTCTTCTGCCTCACTAAGATATTCTTGGGGATTTTCGGATTTCATTGCATTTTTGCGGAATATTATTTCAACAGCACCTTTTGGACCCATAACGGCAATTTCTGCTGAGGGCCAGGCATATACGAGATCAGCACGAACATGACGGGAATTGTAAACGCAATATGCACCACCATAAGCTTTTCGTGTAATTACAGTAATTTTTGGAACAGTGGCTTCGGCAAAAGCGTAAAGAATTTTTGCACCTTCTTTAATTATTCCACCATGCTCTTGTTTTAGTCCGGGTAAAAAACCGGGCACATCTTCAAAACAGATGAGAGGGATATTAAAAGCATCACAGAATCGAACAAATCGAGCACCTTTTTTCGAGGCATTTATATCAAGGCATCCGGCAAGATATTTTGGTTGGTTTGCGACGATACCAACCGTATGTCCATTCATCCTCGCAAAACCAACAATTATATTGGGAGCATAAAGCCGAGCAACTTCCAGAAAATTACCATTGTCCACAATTTTTTCAACCACATTTACTGCATCGTAGGGTTTAGTTGCTTCATCAGGTACGATGGTATTTAATTCTTCAGAAATTCTGTCAATCGGGTCAGAGCAGGTTAAAACGGGGGGCTCTTCATAGTTGTTACTCGGGAGATAGGAAAGAAGATTCCTGATCAAAGAATAAGTATCATATTCAGTATCGGTGATGAAATGAGATACTCCGCTTATTCGGGCATGCGTTGTAGCTCCTCCCAGTTGGTCTGTAGTTACATCTTCATTAGTAACCGTTTTAACGACTTTGGGTCCGGTAACGAACATATAACTGTTTTGTTTATCCATAATTATAAAATCGGTAATGGCGGGAGAATATACCGCACCACCTGCACAAGGACCGACTATTGCAGAAATTTGTGGAATGACTCCGGAAGCAAGAACGTTCTTTAGAAAAATATCCGCATATCCAGCCAAAGAATCCACTCCCTCCTGAATACGCGCACCCCCCGAGTCATTCAGACCAATCATCGGAGCACCCATCTTCATTGCCATTTCCATAATCTTGCATATTTTTTCTGAAACGGTTTTTGAGAGAGAGCCGCCAATAACCGTGAAATCTTGAGCGTAAACATAAACCAGTCTTCCATCAATTGTGCCACAACCGGTAACTACGCCATCACCAAGAAATTTTAATTTTTCCATGCCAAAATCTGTGCAGTTGTGTTGAACGAACATATCGAACTCTTCAAAACTATCTTCGTCAAGAACAAGATTAATTCTTTCGCGAGCAGTTAATTTGTTCTTTTTATGTTGCTGTATTATCCTATTTTCGCCTCCACCAAGTAAGGCTTCGGCTCTTTTGGATTTTAATAGAGCAATCTGTTTTTCTCTTTCCATTATACTCCTATTGGAATAATCTTAATTTTAAAATTGTTGTTAGCTAAGTTCAATCAATGAGTTTTATAAACCAATTGGGGGATGATTGATTTACGCTTTTTCGCACAATTCGAGCAAAACACCATCTGTATATTTAGGATGTACAAAGGCGATTTTCAGACCATGAGAACCTGCACGAGGAGTTTTATCAATGAGGCGAATCCCACGCTCTTGATATTCTGCCAAAATTGTTTTTAGATTTTTGACTCGAATAGCAAGATGGTGGATTCCTTCCCCTTTTTTTTCGATAAACTTTGCAATAGCACTTTCCGGAGAGGTAGGTTCTAATAATTCTATCCGGTTTTTTCCAATATCAATAAAAGCAACATTTACTTTCTGTTCTTTGATTTCTTCAATATCGGAGACTTTCATTCCAAGCGATTTATAAATATTGATACTGCTTTGCAAATTTCTCACGGCAATACCAACATGATCTATCTTTTCCATATCCATTTTTATCTTTTTTCTTCTTCCAAATATTTTTTCCCAAGTTTGAAGCCAAGTTTAACTGCCTTCAAATCCAGATCTACGAATTTTTTCCTAATTTTTTTCGTGATTACGTTTTCCAAGTCTTTTTGAGTTATGAGATTTGTAATTTTTGCAATAAAACCAAGAGTAATAATATTAACTGCCATAACAGTCTTTAGTTCATCAAGAGCGATTTTTGAAAATGGAATTCCGATTGCTTCGTTTTCAAGTGGATTTATTCTGACGTTTTCCGAATCATATATAAAGATACCGCTATTTTTCAGCATGGGGATATATTCATCCGCTGCTTCTTGAGTTAGGCTTAGCAGGATATCCAGATCAACCGCATGAGCAAAATAGATTGTTTTATCGTCAATAATAACATCAGAACGGCTTTTTCCACCGCGTGATTCGGGACCATAACTTTGGGATTGAAGAACTTGCTTTCCTTTTAATGTAGCTGCTTCAGCTAAAATAATTCCAGCAAGGATGAGCCCTTGCCCGCCGCTTCCGCTTAATCTTATTTGAGATTTCACTTTTTCTCCTGTAGAAAGTTGCTTTAATTATTAATTTACTTCTGAACTTTTTCAATTAGTTTTTGATACTCGGCTGTAAACTCGTTTTTATCATCTTCGTGAAGTATTCCACGAATCACTTTACCTTTTCTTTTTTCTTCAGGGATTTTATCATAAGCAGCTTTGGGTATGGTTTGTTCCTTTTGCCATTTCAACATCTGAACAGCGGTGGAAAGATTATTTCTTTTTCCGTAAGCAACAGGGCACTGAGTAATAACGTCAATTACAGAACAGCCTTTTTTCATAAATGCTTTTTCAAATAATTTTCTGGCTTCTGTTGTATGAAAAGCAGTGGTTCGGGCAACAAAACTTGCACCGGCACCTATGGCGAGATTACAAATATCAAAATTAGACTCTATCGCTCCATAAGGTGCAGTAGTGGCAAATTTGCCGGGAGCAGTAGTGGGAGATGCCTGCCCGCCGGTCATTCCATAAATATTATTATTTATAATAATGATGGTGATATCAATATTTCTTCTGCACGCATGAATAAAGTGATTTCCACCGATCGCAGTAGCATCGCCGTCTCCGGTTATGACTATAGTTTTAAGTTTGGGATTAGCAAATTTAATTCCGGTAGCAAAAGCAATTGCCCGCCCGTGAGTGGTATGAAGCGTATTGAAATCTACATAAACCGGCATTCTGCTTGAGCAACCAATTCCTGAAACCATCACTATTTCATCTTTTGTCAGTCCAAGATGATAAATGGCGCGAAGTATATCACCGAGAACTGTTCCGTTTCCACAACCAGGACACCAAACGTGAGGAAATTTTTTGTCGTGGCGAAGGTATCTATGTATTACTTTTTGGGGAATATTTTTATGGTATTTCACTTTACCTCCGTTATTTTTTTGAGGATTTCTTCGGGTGTTATCAGTTCACCGTTATATTTTTGCAATTTATGAAATTTCTTATGTGGAAGGTGACTTGTTACTCGTTTCACTTCATTAATCATTTGCCCCTGATTAAGTTCGGCAACAATAATTGATTTTGAAGTTTCTAACATTGTTTCAACGTCGTGATCAGGAAATGGCCAAATTGTAAGTGGTCTGACAAGCCCGGCTTTGATACCTTTTGCTCTTGCTTGTTTCACAGCTTCTTTTGCAGAACGAGCCACAATTCCGGCTGCAAAAATAGCAACTTCTGCGTCTTCCATATAAAAATCTTCAATCTGAATAAGATCATCGAGATTATCTTTGATTTTATTTTGTAGTTTATCCATTTTTGCTTGAATTTCATCAAGTTTTTGAGTTGGAAATCCTTTTTCATCATGAGTTAATCCTGTAATATGAAAGCGATATCCTTCTCCAAAATTCGCCAAAGGAGAAATGTATTTGGGGTTGTTTTTATAATGGCGATACCATTCAGGTGGCACATTAGGAGGAATTCTATTTATGATATTCAATTGATCTTTAGGAGGTAGAATGATGGATTCTCGCATATGTCCGAGAACTTCATCCATGAGGAGAATTACCGGAGTTCGATATTTTTCTGCAAGATTAAAGGCGCGAATAGTTAATGCGTAACATTCCAAAATCGAATCGGGATACAAAGCAATTACGGGGTGATCGCCATGAGTTCCCCATCTTGCTTGCATTAGATCACCTTGGGAAGGGCTGGTGGGCAAACCGGTACTCGGTCCACCACGCTGAACATTTACCACTACACAAGGTACTTCCGTCATCATTGCAAAACCGATATTTTCTTGCATAAGCGAAAATCCGGGACCACTTGTGGCAGTCATTGATTTTCTTCCGGCAATACTTGCACCGATAATACTTGCCATGCTGCCAAGTTCGTCTTCCATCTGAATAAATCTACCACCGATCTTAGGTAATTCCGCGGAAAGAATTTCTGCAATCTCTGTTGAAGGCGTTATCGGATATCCACCGAAAAAAGTTAATCCGGCATCCAATGCTCCCTGTACAACAGCTTCATTTCCCTGCATAAGAACAGGTGTTTTTGTGTAATTATTTTTTTTAACGGTTGACATTTTCCACCCTTTCATTTGTAGCAGCACCGGTAATGGCGTAATCAGGACATAGCATATCACATTTTTCGCAATGTGTACATTTGTCCGGATATTTTACGTAGGGAGCTCCATCGGGTCTTTCCGCTAAGGTTCCGGTAGGGCAAAATGCTACGCAGATTCCACATTTTTTACACCATTCATAATAAATATGAACAGGTGTCTTCTTATAATCACCGGGATCATCAACTAACGATCCCTTTACTTTAACCTTTTCAAGAGAACCAGTATCTTTGATTATCTTGCCTTGAGATTTCTTTTTCATAATGACTTCCTCGAAAGAGGGAATTATTCATTGTCAAATATTCTAAATAATTTTTTTAATTATCCTTGTAAAAATACTCCTGAAAATCTCAAAAACAATTTTTACCCTTTTGATTCTAAATTATTTATCCGCTGTAATTGCAGTAATAGAAGATATGTGTAAGAAAAAACAAATCGCCATATTCAAATAAAATCAATGGAAAAGTAAAAACTATTCCAAAATAAGTAAATTTATAAATCGTACTTTAGACGTAAAAACCGTTGAATTATTGAGTAAACCTTTTCTTATAGTAGAAAAATAATTAAAAAAATTTACAAATATTTTCCCGTTTGCTTATTTCGGGTAAGTTTATTTCGTGTAGCATTATACTAAATTGTTAACCCTAAAAAACTACATTAAAGAAAGGAGAACTATGAAAAAAGTTCTTGTGCTTGTTTGTGTAATAAGTCTATTTGCTGTTGGAGTATGGGCAAATGGTTTGAGTTTAAATAGCATTGGTCCCCGTGCCCTCGGCATGGGTGGAGC
>JAYEKN010000070.1 GCA_034661015.1 Candidatus Cloacimonadota bacterium | reverse complement strand
TTTTTCTTGACAATAAATAGGATTTTTCGGAGAAAATCACTTCAAAAAAATATAGGCGAGTTAATTATGGCAAAAGTAATTTTGGAGCATATTACAAAAATTTATGATAACAGTTTTGAAGCAGTTTCAGATGTAAGTTTAACTGCAGAGGATAAACAATTTGTAGTTCTCGTTGGTCCATCAGGATGTGGAAAAACTACTACATTGCGAATGATAGCCGGTTTGGAAGAAGTTACAAAGGGAAAAATTCATATCGGTGATCGAGTTGTGAATGACGTCCTTCCAAAGGATAGAGATATTGCAATGGTTTTCCAAAACTATGCTCTCTATCCCCATATGACGGTTTACCAGAATATGGCTTTTGGTTTAAAACTTCGTAAAACTCCCAAACAAGAGATAATTGATCGGGTTGAAATGGCTGCGAAATTACTCGGCATTGAGCAACTTCTCGATAGAAAACCAAAACAGCTTTCCGGTGGACAACGTCAACGGGTTGCTTTGGGAAGGTGTATCGTTCGCAAGCCAAAGGTTTTCCTCTTTGACGAACCATTGTCAAATCTCGACGCAAAATTGCGTGTGCAGATGAGAGCCGAGATAATTAAACTTCATAAGAAATTGCAAACTACCATTGTTTACGTTACTCACGATCAGGTGGAAGCGATGACTATGGGAGATAAAATCGTTGTCATGAGCGATGGTGTGGTTCAGCAATATGATTCTCCAATAAATGTTTACAACAAACCAGAAAACAAATTTGTTGCCGGTTTTATCGGTAGTCCTTCCATCAATTTTTTTGATGGAGAGATAAAGAAAGAAGAAAATAATTTGGTTTTTGTTACCCCCGGTTATTCTCTTCCTATTCCTGATAATTTTGAGGAAATACTCAAAAATTATATTGATAAAAAGATCACTTTTGGAATCCGCCCTGAAGATATTTATCACAAAAAATATTCTGCAAATGCTGATATTCCCGCTGGTCTGAAAGCCATCATTGAAGTTGTGGAACCGCTTGGTTCGGAGTTTGTTGTAAATTTCATTATCGGAGAAACAAGTTTTACGGGCAGACTTGAACCAAAGGAAGAACCAATCATGGATACTGAGATGGATATTGTATTCGATATGAAAAAAGCCCACTTCTTTGATCCTCAATCGGAGAAAACAATAATTTAAGGTTTTCGCATTTCGTTTTTCCAAAACGATATTCACATTTCAGTATTTTGTTTTTCCAAAACGTTCTTTCTCAATTCGTTCGGAAAAAATGGCAATGAGTTTAAAAGCACTTCCGGTGATAATTTTGGAACCAAATATCTGTAATAATTTAGTTTTTTAACAAATTGTTTTCTACAAATTCATATAGTGTAAAAGACTACCATTGCGAAAGTTTAGCAAACAACATTTATGAATATTCAGAATCGGTTTCACACAATTATCATTGGGGCGGGTGCATCAGGATTGATGTGTGCCAGATCTGCCGGACAAAGAGGGAAACGGATTCTCGTTTTGGATCATGAAGAGAAAGTTGGAAAAAAAATTCTTATTTCCGGGGGAGGAAAATGTAATTTCACGAATTTGAATATTGAAGCCGGAAATTATCTCTCCCAAAATTCCCATTTTTGCAAATCAGCATTGAGCCGATTTTCCCCCTATGATTTTATTTTTCTTTTGGATAAATATGAAATTCCTTACAGTGAAAAAGAAGCCGGGCAACTTTTTTGTAAAAAAAATTCAGCAGATGTGCTAAAAATTTTGTTATCTGAATGTGAATCGGCAAACGTAAAGATATTCACAAATTGTTTGGTGGAAAAAATAGAAAAGAGGAAAGAATTTATTGTTACCACAAATCTGGGAATTTTTTATTCGCAATCAATTGTAATCGCCACCGGTGGTTTGTCACTTCCCGAAATCGGAGCCACAGGTTTTGGTTATGACGTGGCGAAGCAATTTGGACTTAATATCAACGCACCAAAACCCGGCTTGGTTCCCCTAAAATTATCTGAAGATGATTTCAAAAAATTTAGTGAATTGTCCGGCGTATCAGCCGATGTATGCGTTTCTTGTAATGGACATTCATTCACAGGTTCGCTACTGATTACACATAATGGATTGAGCGGTCCGGTAATTTTGCAAATTTCAAATTATTGGAAAATTGGAGATGAAATAATCATTGATTTTCTACCTAATTATGATTTGAAGAATGAGATTGGCAAGTGGCAGAAAGAAAATCCCAAAGCCACTTTAAGTAATCGGATTGGAACCGTGATCTCAAAACGTCTTGCTAAGCAATTGCTCTCAACATTTTGTTGGAACAAACCGGTTGATCAATACAATCAAGGGGAAATTGAAAATATTGCAGATAAATTTCACAAGTGGAGAATTTTGCCCTCCGGAACAGCGGGTTATAAAAAAGCAGAAGTAACAAGGGGCGGGGTGGACACTAACGAGTTATCATCAAAAACATTTGAGTGCAAAAAGATTGCCGGGCTTTATTTTATTGGTGAAGTTCTGGATGTAACCGGCTGGTTGGGCGGATATAATTTGCATTGGGCTTGGGCTTCCGGGTATTGTGCCGGACAATTTGTGTGAGGAATTTTATAAGAGCTTTTTATTCGTTTTTCCGAATGCGATGGGTTAATCCATTTTTTCCTTTAGATTTTGTGCTTGTGTAGTAATGAAGTTTAAGTGAACTCATTTATCACAATCTCATTTATTCCATCCATAGATTTTTTCCAACTTTTTCACAAAATGGGCAGAAAAAATAAAAAAATATTTTTAAATCCTTGACTTTTAATTTGAATTAATTAATTTTTTAGTAAATTTTGAAAGGAAGTAATACTATGCGAAATTTCATCTACTTATTTTTTATTACAATATTTTTTATATCTGCTTGCGACCTGATTAATGACGATAGCCATCAAAATGTGAATATGAACGAACTGGATGTGGCTGATGATTTTAATTACAACACAACTCGGAATGTAAGAATACAAGTTACGATCGCAGATGAATGGGGAGAATTGTTGAATGGATTTCCGGTTTCGGTTTTTCAAGATACTTTTCGATTTGAAGAGAAAATTATCACAAAAGGTCTTACGGAATCCGATGGAATTTTTTTGCAGGATGTTTCCTTACCTACATCTTTGAGCCAGGTAACTGTTCAGTGCTTTATGGGTTATAAAACCATTGATGTTCAGGATGGGGAAATCTTTTGCGAATTTTTCGGCACACAACAAGAAATCAAAGATCATCCTTTTCCTTACAGATTAAATCGTTCGGGACTAATCGGCAAATGGCAATTCAACACAGGCAGCGGAAGCGTGGCTTATGACAATGCCGGAAATAATGACGGCACAATTTCCGGAGCAACATGGTGTTCCGGCAGAATTGAAAACGCATTGGAATTTGACGGTAACAATGATTACGTGCAGGTTCCGGAAGATCCAATTTTTGACATTCAAGACAGTATCACTTTTATGGCATGGGTAAAACCCAAAAAATTTAAAACCGCCAAAATCGCCGAAAAAGGTGATTGGGATGGTTATGGAATTTATCTTGATAAATGGAAGGGGTGGAAAGCATCTGTTAAATTTGAAGATAATAGCAGTCAATCTCTTAAGTGGGGAGAAGGTCGCCCCAGTTTATACCAGTGGTATCATATTGCCATGACGTATGATAACATACAACTGAAACTTTATGTGAATGGTGAATTGAAAGATAGTGAAGATGTTTCCGGAAATTTGAAAAATAATTCACGAGATATTGATTTTGGATCAGACGGAGGAGCACAGAAATTTTTCAAGGGAATCATCGATGAAATTTATTTATACGATAGAGCATTGTCAATTACCGAAATAGAAGATTATTATAATTCGACCAAGCCGATTCCACAAATGATTTCCATGTGGCACTTTGATGAAAATTCCGGCAACATTGCTTACGATTCGAAGGGTGATAACGATGGAACTGTTTCCGGAGCGGAATGGACAACAGGAATCAGCGGGAATGCTTTGGATTTTGATGGTTCAGGCGGGAATGTCCTCGTCCCAAACAGCGAAGATCTGAATATCACTGGGGAAAATCTGAGTTTCTCTTATTGGTTTAAAATGGACTATGTGGGTAATGATGGTGCGATGATATTTAAGAATACTCAATATTTATCAAGATTAAATTCACAGGGTAGAATTTCATTTGCTCTATATAAACCTAACTGGAAAAGCGTTACGGTAAGGTGGGCGGATCGGATTACTGATACGGATTGGCACCACGTTGCTAATACTTATGACGGCACCGAGATGAAAATATTCGTTGACGGACAATGCCTAAAGACAGAGAATACAAGCGGTGATATTCAGCCTACAAATAGCGATATCCTAATCGGAAGTCAGGGAAGCTTTAATCAATTCGATGGAATTATAGATGAAGTGGCTATCTATAACAAAACCCTGACAGCGATCGAGATAAATAATATTTATAACAATACGAATAATCCCGATACTGACGGAGACGGCGTTCCTGATGATTCCGATGCTTATCCTCTTGATCCGAATAAGGCTTTCAATACGTATTATCCTGCACCGAACGTAAGCGGAACTATTACTTTTGAGGATATGTGGCCCTCCAAAGGAGATTATGATTTCAATGATCTGGTGATGGATTACAATATAAACCAGATATTGAATGCAGATAATGATTTAGTGGAAATTGAGGGGAATTTATCTTTGCGAGCGATTGGAGCCGGTTATTCGAACGGATTTTGGATTCAATTTCCCTTTGACCAAGATAAGGTAGATTCTCTAGGAAATGGTGGGAATGAATTTATCCAATGGGACACAGGAACGGAAAAAGCTGTTTTGCGAATATTTTCAAATGCATTCAGTTTGATGCAGCCCCCTTCGGGTGCTTCGGGTTCTTGGGTTAATACGGTTCCGGGCGAAACGTATGTTACACCTGTTTCACTTTCATTCATTGTAGTTTTAACCGAACCGTTATCCATCGCTGATTTTGATTATCTTCCTCCTTATAATCCCTTCTTGACAGTGAATGGGAACCGAGGAAGAGAGGTGCATTTTGCAGATTATCCACCAACTTCAAAGGTAGATGTATCATTATTTGGAACCGGTGATGATGATTCTGATCCGGATGAAAATCGTTATTATAAAAGTGAAAATAATTTGCCTTGGGCTGTACAAATTCCCATACAGTGGGATTATCCCATTGAGCAAGCAGAATTGACCTGGGCATATCTCGTATTTGAAGATTGGGCGGAAAGCAGCGGAAATCAATATCCGGACTGGTATGAGAATATTTCCGGCAGAGTTGATGAAGATTATATTTATTCGGAATAGACGAAGAAGAAAATAAATTTAAACCCGATTTGAAAGTATATTTTCGAATCGGGTTTTTTTTAGCAGACTGGACTTCATTCACACATTTTGGATGGAGTTCAGAATGCGGATTAGTGTATTTTTTCGGACTTGACACTAATTCGTGCA
>JAYEKN010000069.1 GCA_034661015.1 Candidatus Cloacimonadota bacterium | reverse complement strand
TTCTGCCGCCGTGAGAACTTGAGGTGCCAAATTGGAACTTCAAGTTTGACCATTCTTTTGAGTTTAGCTGAAACATAAATTCTTTGGGGAATCGATTAATATTTCTTTTCACTGCTCTATTGATCTGCTTTGTTTCTACACCATACAATTTAGCTATATCACGATCCAGCATAATTTGCTTCTGTCTCACGCGATATATTAAATTTTGTATATCATTTGCTATCGTTAATTCTTTTTTCATTGTTCTATTCCATCGGACGGATCATTGATTCGATAAATTCAATTTCTTTTTCATCTAATCCATATTTTTTATAAAGCTCTTCATCTGTCCAAGATTTTGAGAAATCCTGCATAGGAACAAAAGCAAATCTATCTTTGGTTATATCTTGTGAAAATGATAGCTGAGAGATGAGAAATCGAACGAATTTACTTTTCAGATAACTAACTAAATTTTTCGATTTTATTTCATTGTCAAAACTGCTGACAATGATATAGGTCTCGGTGCAAATTGTATTTGGTGGTAAAATATCAATTTTCGATAATACTCTTCTTTTACCATCTTTATCTGGTTGTCCACCGTGATCATATGACACTTTAGATGTTATTACTTTCCACTTTTTAATCAATTCTTTTCCAACTAAAACATTTTTAAAATCAAATGGGCCTTTACCACCATTCCAAACAAGAGTTAATTCACCTTTTTTAGATGGTCTGACATTGGTTGCTAGCCCGAATGGTTTTCTACTAGAGACAATATTTGACATATTTATTTCGTTAAGAAGTCTAATCTTTTTAACAATATTCGCAGCTTGACCAAAACGAATTAAAGTATTAAACTCATTAAGTGATCTTGTTGATATTGTTCGGCTATCTTTATGGATATTAGTAATTTCGCAGGTTCCTTTATAATCGTTTTTCCACAAGAAATAACAGATACCACCTGCTATATCAACTCCAGGAAAGCAGTCAGTAGAATCCCAATAATCAATCAATTTTTTGATTCTTGAATCATTCAGCATTTCCGCCCTAAATTGATCTAATCCTTTACCTCCAGCAAACCATCTACTTGGTATAATCATTGTTAGAAATCTTGGATTCAGTTTTTTTGCTTGTTCGACAAATTTATGATAAATAGGTTTTGCACTTTTACCAAAACCTCCATCACTCATTTGATAAGGTGGATTACCGACAATTACATCAAATTTCATTTTAAATATCTCCTCAGGTTTTTCGGTGTGGATAAATTGGTAGGCGTGTGTTTCAAAAGTTTTATCTCTATTATAAGTTTTTTTACTGGCACCGCAAAACTCACATTTACCGTTTTTCCATTTATGGTTAGTTCTTTTAAATATAATATTGCCTTGTTTATCGTCAAAAGTTTCACAAACCGAATATTTACCGTTTGCTGTTTTACTGCAATAAACGCTTCTGCGAGAGAGTAGTGAGGTAATCTCGGTAATTGCAATTCCAAAAAGTTGGTTTTTGAAAATATGGTTTATTCGCTTTTGTTTATCGGGTATTTCATTTTCCAGTCCATTCATCAATCTTTTAGCAATTTCCCGCAGAAAAACACCTGATTTACACACGGGATCTAAAAATGTAGTTTCTTTGTTTTCAAATAATTCTATTGGTAAAGTGTCTAAAATATCGTTTACTAATTCGGGAGGAGTAAAAACTTCATCGTTACTAAGGTTTGCGAGACAAGTCAGCACATCAGGATTGTAATTTATGTTATTCAGCATTTTCTCCTATCCTCAAAAAATGTATTGGTGGATAAACTTTAAAAGGTTGTGGTAAAAAAGCAGGATCATTCTCATCAGTAAACAAAGGAATTTCCTCTTCTTTGTATTCAGGTAATTTTTTGTTCAAAAGCTCATCCATTGTGAAATCTCTTCTTTTTAATAGATTATTTGAGATAATTGCCCACTCGGAAAAAACTATGGGTTCATCCGTATTTACCTTGCATAAAGTAAGAGCATCTCCATGTATAATGTTTTTTTCTAGGATAAAGCGTGCAGATTTCTCACACAGAGTTTTTGTTTTAGTTTTGAATAACTTTTTATATTTTTCAACAAAGAGATTATATAATCTGTCTCTACATTCTATTATGTTATCTTGGAGAATATCAATACCATAAATACTTGAAATTGCGAGGATAGAATATTTTTCAAATTCAATTTGGTTTCTTTTATATCTTTGCTCTACTACTGAAAGTTTTCTGTCCAGAATTTCTATCAAAAAATTACCGATTCCGCAAGCTGGCTCTAAAAATCTGGAATCAATTCTCTCAGTTTCTTGCTTAACCAGATCAAGCATTGCGTTAACTTGACGTTCAGCTGTAAAAACTTCCCCATGGTCAGCAATTCGTTTTTTTGATTTTACTTGTTCATTCATTTCTGTATCTTTTTCTTCCTTATTTTTTTGAACTTGATAAAAATTTCTATCTCACTTCGGGTCAAGTAGATTAAACTATTACATTTAATTGGACCTAATGGTTGGAGCCTGCCACGAAGTCAAACAAAATATCAACTTCTAAAAATCACTAAACTTTGATTAACATATCAATTTTTCAAAAACCTTACAAATGGCTTTGTGGAGGCTTGTGTTATGGGCATTTCCTATTAATCAATTCACTTAACTTTCTCATCATACTCTTTCATTCGATTAAGGATTTTTTCTTCAATATTTTTAGCAGAAGGTATTTTATCACTTAATTCTTTGGGTAGTTTTTGAGTAAGTTTATAATCAGAAACACCAACAGGTTTATTAATTCCTTTTAAAGCAAATTCAACTTCAATTCTATCACGTTGAGCACAGAGTATTATACCAATTGATGGATTTTCTCCTTCTTCACGAACATATTCATCAAGGATGTTTAGATAAAAATTCATTTTGCCAGCATATTCAGGTTTAAAATCACCACTTTTCAATTCAATTGCAATTAAGCATTTAAGAACACGATGGTAAAATAAAAGATCGATATAATATTCTTTTGTTTCAGTCTTGATGCGATATTGATTTCCCATAAAAGCAAAACCATATCCAAATTCAATTAGAACATCTCTGATTTTGTTAACCATTCGTTGTTCCATAATTCGTTCTAAAACTGGTTTAGAAATTCCTAGAGTATCAAACATATAAGTATCTTTCATTGCCTCATCAGCTTGCTCAGCCAAATGTTGAGGTAAAGTTGCAGGAAAATTGTGTTGCTTTTCAATTGATGTATGACGACTAAAAGCATCTGCTTTGATTTGGTTTAATAAAACATTTCGACTCCACCCATAATTTTTTGTCGCTCTTAAATAGTATTGTTTTTCATTTTCAATTTTTATTTTTTGCATTATTAAAACATTCTGTCCCCAAGGAATATTTAAAGTGGCTTGTAGCAGATTTTCCTTATCTTTGTATGCAAGGTAGAATTGCCGCATATACTTAAGATTTGTTAGTGAAAAACCTACTGTTGTATTTTCGATACTTTTTATATCATCTGCCAATTTACTAATAATGCTGCTTCCCCAACCAAATTTTTTTTGTTTTGAAACAATTATTTCTCCAATTTTGAAATATAATTTTGTCATTACTTTTACTGTTTCGCTAACAGCATTTATTCGAGCATTTTGAATTTCGTTAAGAACATCGGAAAGTAGCAGTTCATAATTACTTTTTTTCATTTAATTACCTCACCTTGTAAATAGCCAACAGCTGTTGGCTTTTTACAAATTCAATTTAGCCAACAATTGTTGACCAATTGTAATTTACAAGAAATATTTATTTTGAACCTTGATTTAATCACTTTTAAAAATATCATTAAGAATTTGACTGTTTCATTCCTTTCACAACTCTTTTCCTTTTTTCAAGGTCTTTGATACTTTTCTCATTTACTAATAAATAAGGAGAACTGCCTTAAGTAAAGACTTGATAGATATTATTTTGATACAATACTTCACCATTTAATGCGACTTCTATAGTACCATCTTCTCCTTGGATATTAAAGTGTCGTTTAGAATTTAATTTTTTATTTAATTGTAATGAAAAAAGGTTGTTATTTTTTAATGTTGAACAAAAAATCAAATTTTCATTTGGTTCAAAAGCAACATAAAGTGTATCATTTGAGATTTTTGTTACAATACAGGGAGTGCCTTTTTTAATAATAATCTGGTCAATAAATTTATCTTTTACTTTTTTCAGGCTATGGGATTTTGTTAAAGTTTTATCTATATCTTCAATCTCCCTTTCTAAAATCAGATAATCTGATAAGTAGAATTGTAAATGCTCAATATCCTCAGATGATAATTTATAATCCTTAATAACCGACTTAGTGAATGGAACATTTGTAGAACAAGATAAGATGAATAACAATAAAATAATAATCGTAAAAAGACCTATTCTTTTTTTTTGCATAAACTCTCTCCTTTAAATTTAATTTATTCTTTCAATTTAAGTTTTTGCCCATTCATATTTTTTTGCATCTTTTGCATCTATTTATATTATCGTATATTTCTGTCAAATTATTCATTCCCGATGATTTGTTATTCGCAGCTTCAATAGTAAAAAGGTCTGAGTCATTCATTGTGGAAGTCTTTCGACCACCCACAAGGATTCAATGTATTTCTCGTGTTTAGAAATTTTTTAGTCAGATTTTTCAGATCACCATTTATCTCAAAATTGTATTGGTCAAAATTTGCTGATGTTTTGTAAGTTAATTTTTTTTGTGATTCGGAAGAATTATTAGAATTTTCTTGATAAATTATCAAAGCATCCACGTAAGGAAGAGAATTTGCCAAATCAATTCCCTTTTTTGGTCCCAAAACAAAAATTGCTGTGCAAAGTGCATCCGCAGTGCAGGCGTCGTTTGCAACAGTTGTAACGCTGATTGTTTTATTTGCCGGAAATCCTGTGGCTGGGTCTAAAATGTGATGAATCCGTTTTCCGTCTTGAAAAAAAAATTGCTCGTAATCACCCGATGTAACGATGGCTTTGTTTCGCAAGGAGACGTTTCCAAAAATTTCACCTTCCAGTCTTGGATGGCGAACGCCGATTTTCCAGTTTTCTTTTTCGGGATTCTCCATTAAATATAGGTCTCCCCCGGCATTAATGGCAGCATTCGTTATTCCGTTATTTTGGAGATATTTTACAACCTGATCAACTATGAATCCTTTGGCAATTCCGCCTAAATCTATTATTATTCCCTGCTTTTGCCTTATTAGTTTCTTATTATTAATTTTCAAATTTTTGTAATCAACTAAGGGAAGAGTTTTTGATATTTTCTCTTGAGTAGGCATTATTCCTTTTACAAAATCGTATTTTTCGACAAGTTTTCCAGTTGTAATATCAAATGCACCCTGCGAAATAGTGCTGACTTTTCTGCATTTTTGGAGCAATGTATCCATTTCAGCGGAAATGCTGCAAACTAATGAATCCGAATTGTTTATCCGATTTGTTTCGCTAATATCAATTGTGGACGAGAATATTTTTTCGTAATAGCTAACGATGGAAAATGCAGAATCTATAATCGTTTTATTATTTTTGTGGTGATCTTTAATATCAATCGTTACAAATGTGCCGAGAACAAACTCGGTTTTAGAAAGAGGCTTTTTGTTCTCCATTGTAATTCTGAAATATCCTACAGCCAAGAGGAGCAGGATAAAAATAAATTGAATAATATTTTTCTTCATAATTTTTTAGAACCGAATTTTACTTTGTCAAATTTGGTTGTAGTGGGGTTGCGTTAAATCATAAATTGGAATTCGGACTCATTAATTAGAGTCCATCCGTAAAGGAAAATCTTGAGTTAAGTTCCGTTTTTTTGAACTTGACTTAAGTTTTTCCAACTTACAATTATAACGCTAATTAACTTAATGTTTAATTCTTTCAATTCGTCACGGAATGGTCCGTGACTTCTCGAAAAGGCTACTTTACGGATAGACATTAGTTAGAGCCCATCCGTAAACTCCGAAACCTTGCGGATGGTTGGAAACCTCCGCAATGGTTGAGATGTGTAACCGGCCACCATTGCGGAGGTTTGAAAAGCAACCATCCGCAAGGTGCTTCTTCAAGCGGGGACGCTTGAACTACTTTACGGACAGACTCTAATTAAAAACGTCCCCATAAAATGTCTTTTATTCTTTTTTTTTACTTGGAACGGTTTTTTGTTTTTTTGTCTTCGAAATTTTCAAAATTATTCTTATGTCAAGATTAATTTCCCACCCTTTTCATCTGTAACTTCCCCGATAATTTTACACCAATCCATTCCAGCAAGTTTCAATTCATCCAAGAATTTTTTAGAATGTTTTTTATCCACTGAGATCAGCAATCCGCCAGAAGTTTGGGCATCATACAGGAGCATAAGTTTTTCGTTGGAAATGTTTCTATTTTGAAATTCCAGCTTTTTAGAATAAAATTCTCGGTTACTATAACTTCCAGCCGGGAAAATACCGGATGGTGCAAGCTCTTCAGCCTCTTCAATAATTGGAATATTGTCGGTATTGAGGATTACCGAATGTTTATCATCTGTCATCTCCGAAAGATGCCCGATCAGTCCGAAACCCGTAACATCGGTCATTGCATTTGCATTAAATTGAACAGCAACTTCCGAGGCTTTTTTATTAAGATAGCTCATTAAAAAACCTATTTTTGAAATCGCACTTTTGGGAGCTCTATCTGCTTTGAGCGCTGTAGATAGGATTCCAAATCCCAAAGGTTTGGTTAAAATTATTTTATCACCGGATTGAAGTGTATTATTTCTAATGATCTTATTCGGATGGATAAAACCGGTAACTGCCAAACCATATTTCATTTCAATATCTTTTATCGAATGACCGCCGAGGAGAATGCCACCGGCTTCTTCAATCTTATTGATTCCACCCTTTAAAATTTCGGTTAGAATTTCTTTAGTAAGATTGCAATTGTCGTAAGAAACAAGATTAAGAGCGGTTTGAACTGTTCCGCCCATAGCAAATACATCGCTCAAACTGTTCGCAGCAGCAATTTGACCGAACACATAGGGATCGTTTACAACCGGAGTGATAAAATCAACCGTTTGAACTAAAGCAAGTTCATCGCTGATTTTAAAAATTCCGGCATCATCATTGATAACATGATCTCCTAATTTTTTATTTCTTTTGTGCAAATGCAGTTTTTGCAGCAATTCATCCAAGTCCGCCGGACTTATTTTACCCGCTCAGCCAGCTGCCTTTACAAATTGAGTAATTTTTACTTTTTGATCAATATTTTTTGCCATTGTATTTTCCTTTATTTTGAAATTATAAATCTACCTGCCCCAACGAACCATTGCCCTCTTTTTTTTCCTTTAATAGGCCACGTAGCGATTTCGATTTTGTTGTGAAATGATGAAGCATTGAGGAGTTGAAGGGAATCTGCATCCACCCATTTAATAAATAACCCTCCATGAACAATTTTGTTTTTTGTGTTTGTAATGAACACGATATCCCCTGACTTTATCTCTTCTTCCGGCAAGATGGTTACATTCCATTCATATAGATCGTTCATATTTGCATCAGAAACGATCTGATCTTGAATTCGAAAAATTTCATCCTTTCCCACAACCTGCTTGTAAGACCAAGTGATTAGACCGGAACAATCAAATTCTTCGGGTCCCCTTCCAGCCCAAGTATAAGGTTCATCAATTTTTGTCAATGCAAGTTGCAAAACTGTTTCTGAAGTCCCCTCAGTTACTGCGGTCTGATAAATTCGATTTGAACACGAAAATAAGAGTGCAATTAAAATTACGAATGAAATAGTTGCTTTAATTTTTTGCATCATACGGTTTTAATAGGCAATTATCTTAAAAGGTAACTCAAAATCTTCCATCAGTTCTTCACCGGTTTCATAAATATCTTCATCATCTTCTTCATAAAACCAGATTACTTTTACGTCTCCCCCAGCTTCAAAATAATCTTCTAAAATATAAATCATATCTAAAATCATTTTGGAGGAACTCGTATTTTGGTATGTTATTTTAAGTTCCATAATTAATTTTTCTCCGACTTCCTCAATATATTCATTTAACCAGCGAATGATTGGCTCAAAAAACTCAATTGCATTTTCCGGATAGGATGCCCCGCTCATTTTCACAATCCCATTCTCCTCGTCGGTTATTACTTCGAGTGAATATTTTGTTTTTTCAATATTAATATCTTTCATATAAAAACTCCTTAAGGATAGTTAAAATTTCGCACTAAATCCAAATGATTTTTAACGAAAAATTAAACACGTTTACTTCATAATTTTTATTGATAATTCCATGAATGAAAGGTTTTCATCTTTTTGATTAGCCATAAACTTGATAGGATTATTTGCTTTTCTCACGATGTCAATCAATCCGATGCCGGCACTCAATGTCTCTTTATTTAAAGGCTTACGCTTTTCTGCCTTATAATATTCTTTCAATTCCGTCTTGTTTAAACTGTTGATGTATTCACACTTGGAGCGTATCATGTCAATTTTTGAATTCCGCACTAAATTACCTGAAATTACTTCATAGCAATCTGCATTTTCTCGGAGAAGAATAATACCGGAACCGACATACTTATCGGTATTTACAATTTTTACTTTTGCAGATGAATAATTCATCAAATTTTGAGCTAATTCCACGAAAATCGCAAAAACTTTCTTGATAACTTGTCGTTCTTCCTCTATCTGGAACAGGCGGCTTTTAATCATTTCCCCGAATTCCACGAGTAAGCTATGCGAAATCGTTCCGTTGATAGCAAAGAAAATATTGCTTCCTTGAATGTTTTTGTACCAATCAAACAGGTCTATATCTTTCATAATGTAGTCTCCCTTCAACACATATTATTTTTTCTTTTTTGATTGTTTTCACCCGAATAATTTATCCCTTATAAATACCAGTTCTGTTGCTTCCCATTTTCTCGGCAATTTTCAATGCTTCATATAAGTTATTGATTATATCATCTATACTTTGGGGATTGCCACGATAATTATCAGTAATTCCAAGAGAGATTGTTACTTTTTCTGGGAAATCCGGTATATTAAATTTGTGGCTTTCAACATTTTTTCGTGCTCTTTCCGCAACGATATAGGTATTTTTTAAGTTAATGTTCGGTAGCATCATCATAAATATTTCATCACCATAGGTTCCTACAACATCTTCTATTCGTATTAGCTGATTAATTATTTCCGCCAATTCCTTTATAATCTCATCAAAAATATATTGCCCGTATGAATTATAGATTTTATCGCCTGAATCAATTCTTATCATTACGCAGGAGAGAACAAATTTGTGTCGTTTCGATTTTGCAAATTCTTTTCTGAATATATCAAGAGAATAATCAGATTTTTTGTAAAATTTTCGTTTTGCTCCTTTTTGAGGAACATCCGACATTATTCTTATTCCTGCCAAAGAAATATCATCTCGTTGTGGCTCATTTTGCATATGATTTTTTAATTCGTTCAGCAAATTATTCTTTTGCTTTTCACAATTTGTCCGGGCAATTTGTTTAAGAAAATTTTTCAACTTTTTAGTGCCATACTTTTTAATTTCAGGATTAGATTGATCAACAAAGCCATCCGTAGTAAGGTAAATCATATCACCTTTATTAACTTCAATATTCTTGTTCGTGAATAAAATTTGTGAATTTTTTTTTCTCTGTTTTCTCCCTACGGAATAGCGATTTCCTTTAAAAGTGTGAATTTCATATTCGTTATCTGCATTTTTTCTGGCAATTAACAAAGGTCTCTTGGCTCCGGAATAAGTTATTTTGCTCCAATCTTTTTCGATCATCAACAAGCACACATCCATTCCATCTGACACGAAAGCACTTTCCCTTCCTTTTCGTAAAGAACTGACAATTCGACGGTGTGCTTGCTCCAAAATAAGAGCCGGATCAAATATCTTTTTTTCCATAACAATCTGATTAAGGATTGAATTACTTATGATCGACATAAAAGCACCGGGCACTCCATGTCCGGTACAGTCAATCACAGCAAAGAAAATTTTATCTTCTACTTCAGAAAACCAATAAAAATCTCCTGATACAATATCGCGAGGTTTGAAAATAACAAAGTATTCACCAAACACTTTTTTCAGACTGCTTTTTCTCGGAAGCATAGCTTGCTGAATTTTTTCAGCGTAGCGGATGCTGCTCATAATATGCTGATTTTTTTCTTCAATAACCTTTTTTGCTTCTGATACATCATGAAAAAATCTGTCTCTTTCCGCTTCAGCTTTTTTGCGTTCACTAATATCTCTGTAAATACCATATACAGCGACCTGACCTCCTTCTACTCGAATAGGCGAGCCGAGAATTGATACGTTAACAAGAGTTCCATCTTTTCTTTTACGCACAGTTTCATGGGCGATTTGTTTTCCATTTCCAACATAATCTGTAATTCCTGATGCTTCTACAGAAAGATTTTCAGGGACAATTAATTCATCTACAGGATGACCAATTGCTTCTTCGGAAGTATAACCAAACATTTTGGTAAATTCACTATTAATTTTAATTAGGCGACTGCCATCTTTTTCTGCTAAGACGATTGCTTCGGGAGAACTTTCAAATAGTTCTTCGAGATACGCTTGCTCAAGAGATAATTCTTCCTGAGATTGTTTAAGTTCAATCACTTGGGCAACTTGCTTGGAAACAAATTCCAGCATTTCCATATCCTTGATTGAATAGCGATTGGCGTCTTCATAATCTTGAACTGCCACAACTCCAATAACTTCTCCTTTAATTATTAAGGGAACTCCAAGCCATATTTCAGAAGGAGTTCCAACCTGTTCTACTTCCCCTGAATCGAACAATTCATCCTGCTTTTTTCTATTTGCAAGTAAGGATTTTGCTGTTTTAATAACATAAGCAGTTAAAGTTCTTCCTGCTGGAAATTCTTCGTATTTATCCTTTTCATCAGCCTGATACGGAAGGGTTAATGTATCGGTTTCTTTCTGATATAGGGCAACGTAAAAATTTGTTGTGTCAATAACTTGGCCTAAATGATTTTGGATTGATTTTAATAAAGCAGGAATATTTTCTGATGTATTTACGGATTTCGCAATATTCCTCATAGCATTTTGGATTCTTTCGGAGCTTTTACGTTCGGTAATATTGCGATAAATAAGATAGATAGAATTTTTGTCATCAGTTGATTTTATCGGAATTCCAAGGATCGAAACATCTAAAAGGGTTCCATCTTTACGTTTCCGCACGGATTCATGTTTTATCTTTTCACCCATTGCAAGATTTAAAGTAAGATCGCTTGATTCCTTTTCATATCCTTGGGGAATTACCAGACCATTAATCAATTTTCCGATAACCTCTTCTTTTGTAAAGCCAAACATTCTGGAAAATTCACTATTAACTTTTAGAACTTTATTACTATCTTTTTCAATAATCAGTATGGCTTCAGGAGAATTTTCAAATAACTGTTCTAAATAAATTTTTTCTCTGAGCAGTGAATCCTCTATCTTTTTCCTAATCATTTTTTCTTGTTGTAACTTGTTTTCTAGAGAAATTTTTTTGCAAATATTATTTAAAACCGAAGCCAGTTCCTGATGTTTCATCGGTTTGACGAGGAATTTCTCAACATTCAAATTTATTGCTTCTAAAAAATATTGCGTATCTCTGTAAGCTGAAACAAGAATGATTTTGGCTCGATTATCCTCTTGAAGGATTTTTCTAACCATTTCCAGCCCGTTCATTTTGGGCATTTTGATATCCGTAATTACCAATTCAGGTTTATTTTTTTTGAATTCTGCAAGCCCCTCCTCACCATTTTTAGCAAAATATACTTTTTTAACTATTCTGTTCAGATATTCTGCATTCGATTTAAGAATGATATGCTCATCCTCAACATAAAGAACCGTTAAATTCATCTTTTTCATAATAAGGAAACTCCTTTTTTTATAAACCTATTCATTATTAAACGGATAAAATTTTTTACCAATGATCATTTTAAAAAATTTCATAAATTCGAGTACAATTTCTGCCCTCATTTTTTGCTCTATATAAGGCAATATCAGATCTTTTTATCATATCATCAATCTTTGTGATTTTAGATGATTGATTATCGGAAAGACCCAAACTTATCGTGGCTTTTAATAATTTGTCTTCATAAAAAAATTCGGAAACCTCAATAACTTTTCTGATTTTTTCACTAACTATATAGGCATTATCAATATTTGTATATGGTAAAATAATGAGAAATTCTTCACCCCCATACCTGCCGAACGTATCAGCCTGCCGAATGTGGTCTTGAATAGTATGAGTTATTTCTTTCAACATGAAATCCCCAACTAAATGTCCATAATTGTCATTAACTTTTTTAAAATGATCAATATCAATCATGATGCAGGATAGATCAAAATTATATCTTTTGGATTGTAAAAATTCTTTAGCGAATGATTTCAATAAAAAAGATCTGTTGTATATTTGAGTCAATTTGTCAGTTATTGAAACCTTATAAAGTTTAATATTAGTTTCTTTTAATTCCAGACTTTTATCTTTGAGCAGCTCGTGAGTATGAAATAATTTTTTGTTGGAAGAATCACTCAGTCTTGTAATTTTTGCGAAGCTCCTTAAAATTTTTTGATATTCTTTTGTTAGGATATTAAACTCCTTCAAAAGTTCGGTTTTGGAAGTATCGGGATTCTCAAGTATTTTTTGACAATCAACAACAATTTTTGCCTCTTTTTCAAAAATACTTCCCAGACTTTTTTCAATTTTATCGGATTTTTGCATTTAAGAAATCCTTAAATTTTTGTAACGCTTTACCTCGATGGCTAATAATATTTTTTTCTTGAAAAGTTAATTCCGCGAATGATTTACCAGAATCTTTGAGATAAAAAATCGGATCATAACCGAAACCGAATTTTCCCTTTTCTTCAAATCCGATGAATCCTTTACATTCACCCGAAAGGAATTCAACTTTCCCATCAAAATCCACAAAAGCTATAATGGTGCGAAATAGTGCATCTCGTTTATTTGACGGAACATCCTGCATATCTCGAAGAAGTTTGTTGCGATTGTCTTCATAGGTAACATTTTCACCCGCATATCTGGAACTATAAACACCCGGGGCTCCGTTGAGAATTTTAACGAAAAGTCCAGTATCATCCGCAATTGTCGGAAGTTTGTGCCTTTCCCAAATTTCTTTTGCCTTTTTCTCGGCATTCCCTTTAAGAGTATCTCTATCTTCAACCACATCAGGAAATTCTTTAAAATTTTTGTAAGATAAAATTTCAATAGGTAAATCCTGTAGAAGAGATTTTATCTCAAATATTTTGTCATCATTATGGGTTGCAAGAACCAATTTCATTGTCATTTTATGTCAGCAAAAGTTACTTAACTCTTTCGCAATATTCACCGGTTCTTGTATCAACTTTTACTGTTTCACCTGTGTTAACGAACATTGGAATTTGTATTTCCAATCCGCTTTCGAGAGTAGCTGTTTTTGTTACATTAGAAACCGTGTTTCCGCGTACGCCCGGCTCACATTGTGTAACTTTCAAATTTACAGTAGTTGGCATTTCAATTTTGATGATCTCATCTTTCGCTTTAACTACTTTCAATTCAATATTTTCCGTAAGGTAGTCTTTTGCATCACCGATCAGGTCTTCGTTCAGAGGAATCTGCTCGTAAGTTTGGGGATCCATAACATAATAAGTTTGCCCGTCTTTATACAGATATTCCATTTTGTGGCGTTCAACGCGAATTTCTTTAACTTTTTCACCGGCTCGAAATGTATTTTCCACAACTGAACCCGTTTCGATATTTTTCAACTTTGTGCGAACAAAAGCACCACCTTTTCCGGGCTTTACGTGCAAAAATTCAACTATTTCGTACAATCCATCTTTAAAATCTAAAACCATTCCATTTCTGAAATCTGAGGTTGATGCCATAATTTCTCCAAATAATATTTAAATTTTTTTTATATTTTCTGACGATGATTAAATGCGTTTTGTAACGTCTTTAACGTAGTGAATTCTATATTGCCACCAACAGGGAGTCCGGTTGCCAAGCGTGTGATTTTTAGGTTGTCATTTTCTAATTTCGATGAAATAAACGACATCGTTGATTCGCCTTCGCTACTCGGATTAATTGCCAGAATCAATTCACTTACATTTCTTTCTTTTACCAAACTTTCCAAATGAGGAAAATCAATTTCTTTTGGTCCGATTCCATCTAAGGGTGAGATTAGATGCCCAAGCACGAAATATCGTCCCTTGAAATTATTGATTTTTTCCAAAAGATAGACGTCTTGAGTTCGTTCAACTACGCATAATAAATCGTTTTGCCGTTCCGTACTGCTACAAAATTGGCAAGGGCTATGGGCAGAAAGCATATTACACACATCGCACTTACGAATAGAATTGATCGAATCCGTTATGGTTCTTGCCAAATCAATTGCTTCCTGCTTTTTCCCACTTATCAGGTGAAAAGCAAGGCGTTCAGCGGTTTTACTGCCGATTCCGGGAAGTTTTTTAAAACTATTTTTCAAATTTTCCAAATGCTCTTCAATTTTCATATATTTAAACCGGGGATATTCAACCCACCCCCTATTCCAGACATTTGAGATTCTATCAATTCTTTCACTTTTTGCCTACCTTCTTCAAGAGCGGCCAAAATTAGGTCTTCAAGCATCTCCACATCATCTGGGTCCACAACTTCCTTTTCTATATTTATTGAGAGAAGTTCTTGATTTCCGCTCATCACCACTTTTACCATTCCACCACCGGCAGAAGCTTCCACTGTTTTGCTAGCTAGTTCTTCCTGATTTTTGCTTATCTTTTTTTGCATCTTTTGGGCTTGCTTTAGCAAGTCTTGAATTCCTTTGTTACTTTGGAACATGTATCCTCCAGTATATTTTTTTTGCTTACGCAGAAAAAATAATGCTAATTACTGTCAATTAGTATGAATATTTTTTTATGTAAACACGAATCAATCTGACTAAAATTTTAATAATCCAACAGAAAGATTGAATCAATTACTTTAAATTTAGCTCATTCTTAACTTCTGTTTTGATTCTCTGTTGATCTTCAGCCGAAATCATTAATTTATCTGCAACATCCTTAATGGCGTTTTGTTCTGAGAATAGTAAATTCTCATCTGCATACCCCACATAATAACATAAGCGGAGTATGAAATTTCTTTTAAAGGGATTTTTTTGGTAGATCATGTTGATAATCCGGATAATTTCTTCCAAATCGCAAATTCCACCTTCGATTTCCATTTTAAATTTTGAAAACAGTGAATTTAGGATTTCCATCTCTTTAGGATCAATCTGTTTTTGAAGAATTTCATATTCAAAATGCCTATGCTCAAGTTGAAATTTGAGTTCGTCCATTATGATCTTTTTTTCTTTGGAACTTATCGTTCCGTCTGCATCTGAGATATAAACGAGGAGAGCCATCGTGCTACTTACAAAAGAAAAATCACGATATTCCTCCTTTTCTTTGTCAGTCTTCGGAATGAATGCTCGATTCTCAAAAAAATTTTTTAAGAAATGTTCTTCAGTTTCCGGTTGTGTAAATTTGTAAATACTTCCTTCAAGTGTTGACCAGCGTGCCATAAATTCTCCTTTTGTTAATGGTTAAATAATTTCAAATTGTTTTAGACTATTTGCAGAAACTACGATTATTGTTTTAACAAGAAATACTACCGGGACAGCAAAGACCAAACCGGCAATTCCAAATGCATAACCTCCGGCAATTACTGTAAGAAGCACCCACAAAGGATGCATTCCCAAGCCTTTCCCAACCAAAGACGGAAACAGAACATTGCTGTCAAACTGCTGAATCAAAATTATTAGAATTGTGGTATATAATAAAAATATATCTGGGGTAGGACCAATAAGAATCACTAAAATTATTGGAATGAATCCGATGAACGGTCCGAAAAATTTTATGGGATTAGTGAGCCCCACGATCAGAGCGAGGGTAAGAGCATAGGGCATTTTTAAGATTAACAAACCGATAAATGTTAGCAAGAAAATTATCACTGTTTCCAAAAGCAAAGCTCGGAAGAACCTACCGAAACTATCCTCAATTTGTTCGAAAAGATATAAAGAAAATTCAAAGAATCTATTAGGTATCCAGCTAAAAAATGTTTTCATTAATTTTCTTTCGTCATTGATCATAAAAAAACTAATAAAGGGAATAACAACGATGAATGCCAAAATGCTAATAACCCCACTGATAGAATCCAGAAGGAATTTCGGGATTCTACCTATCAGAGTGATTAATTGGTCAAATAATTTTTTTAAGAATTTATCAATCTCAATAAAAGCGAATCGTTTCTGGAGATCTTCAATAAACACGGCAACATTCCCCAAACCAACTGATTCAAGAGTTGTCTGTATGTCCATCCTCCCATCCTGTTTTTCATTCTCAATGAGTTTTTTTTGAACAACTTCAACTAATTGGGAAGTTTCTTCAGCTTGCCTTTTGGTTTGTGGAATCAGAACATTCACAACAATAATTATCAATCCGAGAATCAGAACGTACATGATAAGTATTGTAAGGCTTCGTGGAATACCATGCTTTGAAGCAAAATTAATAATTGGGAAAAGTAGGTATGCAAATATGAACGAAATAATTACATAATTAAGAATAAAATGATAAAACCAAATCCCAATGACAGCTACAACTAATGCCAAGAAAATAACAATCCAGCGAAAAATTCGTATTCGTTCCATATTCTATTCTTCCATTTTTGATAATAATTTAGTTTCCAATTCTTTCATTTCAGTATCCCTCTCGACCAGTTTTCTATTTGCAATAATTAGATGGTGACTAAGGATTTTGCCGAGTTTATACAAAATTTTGCTACCAGCTTTGGGAAATTCATTCATGAAATTTTTCATATCCCTTTTGGAAATGGCAAGAAGAGTGGAGTTTTTTTCAGCCACAATAGTAGCAGTGCGGGTTTCATCAATAAAGACGCCCACTTCTCCAAAATAGTCCATTGGTTTTAGGGTTTTAACACTCACCTTCAAGGAATCATCCAAATAAGTATTTAACTCACCGTCTTTTACGATATACATAACGATATTCGGATAGCCTTTTTTAAATACTGTTTCTTGCGATTTGTATTTTCGAGTATGAATAAAGTCGTAAAGGTTTCTTCGGTCATTTTTTGACAAATTTTCAAACAGGGAAACTTTTGCCAAAAATTGGATCAAATCATCTTTTTCAGAAGATTTTCGTACCTTTTTTTTCGTAAAGGGATTTTTAAAATATTTCATTCTACTCTCCAGTTGATTTTAACATATTTGATTTTTTTTCCTGAATTAAATTTATTCCCCAGACAACCAAAAGCGAAATAAGGGCAGCTAAGGCAATAAGTGCTCCCCAGATTCCAGAGAGACTCAAAATAGTAACGATTACACCGGCAAAGCATATTCCTATGAGAATACAAAGCATTGCAGGAAAAAACTTTACTTCAAATAGATAGGCAGCCACACTACCGGTCCAGCCGCCTGTAATAGGCAAGGGAATCATCACAAACATGATCAAACCAAGAGCTTCATACTTTTTTATTAACTCGCCTTTTTTTCTCGTTCTTTTGAAAATCCATGCGAAAAATCTGGCAAACAAAGGAATTCGTGAGAAAAAATCCAGCCCGAATTTAAGGATGAAAAAGATGAAAGGAATTGGTAAGAAATTGCCAATCACAGAAAGAATATAGGCTTTGAGCCAGGGCATTTTGTAATGATGAATCGCCCAAGGTATCGAACCTCTGAGTTCGAAAATCGGCAAAGTTGCCAATGCAACGACAATTGCTTCATCTGAAAAATTTTTATCCCTAAAAAATTTTGAAAATCTTGCCTGCTTTCCATTTTCATCGCTATTCTCAGCAAATAAAAGAGAACTCATTAACAAAATAAGTAGAAGAATAAATGCTACAACTTTCACTCTTACCATCCATTTTCTCCGATTAGAGGAACAAACCTGCATCCTCCGAAATTTTCCTTTTCGATTTTCCCATTCTTTTTTGTTATCATTATCAAATCTTGAGTAAATTGAGAACCTATCGGTATGATCAAACGACCGTTTTCTGCCAGTTGTGCCGTCAATTTTTCCGGAACGCAAGGTGCAGCTGCAGAGACGATTATTGCATCAAATTTTGGAATGTCATAATTTTTTGATTCAGATTTATTGTCAATATCCCTCTGCCAACCGAAGGTGCCATCTGCAATCCGAATGATAATATTTTCAAATCCCATTTCAGCGAGAATCTGTTTTGCTCTTTTTGCGAGAGGAGCTAATCTTTCGATTGAATATACTTTTTTGGCCATTTCGGCAAGAATTGCAGTTTGATAACCTGAGCCTGTTCCAATTTCCAAAACTCTATTTTGAGGAGAAATATTCAGCAGTGAAATCATCAAGGCAACAATATAGGGCTGTGAAATAGTTTGCCCCATCCCGATGCGTAAAGGTTTGTCTTCATAGGCAAATTCTAGCATGGATTCAGGCACAAATTTATGACGAGGTATTTTCAGAAAGGCTTTTAACAATCTTTCATCGAAAATATTTCGATTTTGGATTTGATGTGTTACCATCCATTTGCGTTCTGAAAATAAATCGTTTGAATTTTTCAATTTTGTAATAATATTTCTAATGGTTATTTCAAATTTATGTCTTTATCAATCCAATTTCTTACCTTATCGAAACAGGAATATTTTGTCATATCAATTGTAATAGGAGTGATAGAGACAAATCCTTTATGAATTGCATCGAAATCCGTATCACCTGCTCTCGACCACTGTGGGGCTTCACCACCAATCCAATAATAAGGGTTGCCGCGCGGGTCAATTCGTTCTTTAATAAAATCGGTATATTTTCGATGTCCGAGTTTTGTTACCCGGATTCCTTTTATTTCTTCGAGTGATAACGGGGGAATGTTGATATTTAAAACTGTTTTTTCTGACAGAATGGATAATATGTTATTTTCCAGTAAATGTTCTACAATTTCGGCTGATTCTGTAAAATCAAAATTCTTGGAAAAGGCGAGAGAAACTGCGAGTGCCGGAATTCCCAGATTCATTGCTTCAATAGCAGCAGCCACAGTGCCGGAATAAAGAATGTCTTCTCCCATATTTTGACCCTTGTTGATTCCGGAGATAACCAGATCAATCTTATTTTTTATAACAACATTTGTTGCTAAATTCACGCAATCGGTGGGTGTGCCATCAACTGCAAATTCATTCTCTCGGATCTTTTTCAAACGAAGAGGATTATGTAAAGTTAGAGAGTGGGAAGCGGCGCTGCGTTCTCTGTCCGGGGCAACAATTGTTACATTGTGTTTGGGAGATAATACTTCGAATAATTTTTGAATTCCCTCTGAGAAAAAGCCATCATCGTTAGTTAGTAAAATATGTTTCATGGCTAACATTCATTAAAGAATGGGAAATTGTTGTCAATTTTTACGATTAAGGAAAATTTTTATAATAATTTTTACTCACACTTCTTTACAGAATTGCGTTGTTTTAAAAATTTGAATTTTCAATAATTTTTTAGGAATAAGCATGGAACAAATTTATGATAAACTAAATTTCAGAGAGATGGTAATTGAAGATTACGAAAAATTGATAGATTTATGGGTAAAAGTTGAATTGGATTACAAACCGATTGGGAGAGATTCGAGAGAAAGTATTGAGCAGCAAATTGGGATGAACAATTGCTTTTTTATCGTAGCGGAATTTGCTGGGGAAATTATCGGTTCTGTGATTGCCTCTCATGATGGACGAAAAGGCTGGATCAACAGAGTTGCCGTCCTTCCCGAATTTCACAGAAAAGGTATTGCTACAAAATTGATAGAAGAAGCCGAGAAAATTCTGGAAACTTGTGGAATAAAAATTTTTGCCTGCCTTATTGAAGGTTGGAATGAAAATTCAATAAAATTGTTTGGAAAAAGTAAATATAAAAACTTTGAGGGAATCAAATATTTTACAAAAAGAAAATTCGCGGAAGTCTGATTTTTTTTTGATAAAAGAAATGGTTTTAACAATCAAGGTGAAAAAATAAAAAAACAAAAATTAGCAAACAAAATGTTTTAAAACTTGCCAGAATTTACACAAACAGATATTTGTAGAATAAAATAATTTATTCACGAAAGGAAACAAAATGAAGAAAAAATTCTTTGAAAAAAACAGAAAAAAATATGCTGAAATGGTAGAAGCGAATTCGCTTTCCATTTTCTGGGGAACAAAAACAGGGAATGGATTATTGCCGGATAAATTTGTGCAGGACAGCAATTTCTATTATTTTACCGGAATAAAATCTCCCAATGCAATTTTGATGATTTATGAAACTGAAAAAGCAGCCCAAAATATTTTATTTATTGAAAGAGAAATTCCCGAGATGGTTGTTTGGTTAGGCAAAAAACTTTCTAAGGATGAAGCAAAGGAAATTTCCGGAATTGATACGATTTATTATACCGATGAATTTGAGCGAATATTGAATTCTTATGCCATAAATGCCCGGAAAGGGTATTTCGATTATCATTCGGTTCCCGTTTCAGCCCAACTTCCAGAGAGATTGGTTTTGGCTAATAAAATCAAGGAACATTATCCGGAAATCGTTATTGCAAATCCATCCGAGTATGTTGGTAGGCTTCGTGCAAAAAAATCCGAAGAGGAAATTGCGAACATTAGAAAAGCCATTGAAATTACTAACAAAGGAATTAGAAAAATCTTTATAAATGCAAAATCCGGAATGATGGAATATGAACTGGAAGCTATTTTGCTTTTCGAATGTGCGCGAAATGGCGAAAAAGAACCCGGCTTCTCTTCAATCGTTGCTTCAGGAAAAAATGCTACCACCCTTCACTATGAGGAAAATAATTGTAAGATTGGTGAAAACGATCTTGTGTTACTGGATATGGGTGCTCAATACAATGGTTACAGTGCGGATATTTCCCGAACTTTTCCCGTGAGTGGGGAATTTTCAAAACGCCAGAAAGAAGTTTATGAAGAAGTCCTAAATATCCAAAAAAAACTGATTAATTCTGTTAAACCCGGAATCACTTTAAAAGAGTTGCAGGAAAAAAGCGTAAAGTTGATGAAAAAAGCTCTCATTCGCTTAGACCTTATAGAGAATAACGACGATGAAAAAGATGCTTACAAAAAATATTACATGCACGGAATTGGTCATCATCTCGGATTGCAAACTCACGATTTGGCAGAAAAAAAGGCAAAACTTGTTGCCGGAAGTGTAATCACAATCGAGCCGGGAATTTATATTAAGGACGAAGGAATCGGAGTGCGAATCGAAGATGATATACTTGTTACAAAAAAAGGACAAGAAGTATTATCCGCGATGATTCCAAAAGAAATTAACGAGTTAGAACAAATTATTTCAAAATAAAAAGAAGGTGCAACTATGCATGATATTGCAATTTATCCGGGAACTTTTGACCCGATCACAAATGGGCATGTGGACATTATCGAACGCGGAAGCAAAATGTTTGGAAAAATTGTTGTGGCTGTTGCCGAACAAACAGCAAAGTCCTGTCTCTTCACTGCCGACGAGCGTGTGGAAATGGCAAAAATCGCTACCAAGCATATAAAAAATGTGATAATTGAAAAATTCACAGGATTAGCTGTAGAATATGTAAAAAATCAAAATGGAGCTGTCATGCTCCGTGGTTTACGGGCTGTATCCGATTTTGAATATGAACTTCAGATGGCTCTTGCAAACAGAGAACTTTGTGAGAATGTTGAAACCGTTTTCCTTACACCCAAAAGCAAATATCTTTATCTGAGTTCAAGTTTAGTCAAGCAGATAATTAGTGCGGGTGGCGATGTTCAGCAATGGGCTCACGAAAAAGTAATTGAAAAATTAAAAACGAAATTGGCGTTTGATAAATGATTTTGCAACTAACAAAATAGAAAGTGAAGATAAATGTTATACAAAAAAACTGTTCTTGATAATGGAATTACCATTTTATCGGAAAAAATTAAGCATGTAGGATCCATCTCTATCGGAGCATGGGTAAAAGCCGGTTCTCGGGATGAAAATGCAGAAAACCATGGCATAGCACATTTTATAGAGCATATGCTGTTCAAAGGCACAAAATCCAGAAACAAATTTGAGATTGCGCATTTTCTCGAATCACGCGGCGGGATGCTGAATGCGTTCACAAGTAAGGAATATACCTGTTTTTATGCCAGAGCATTAGCTGAAAATCTTGAAGACTCCGTAGATATAATTGCGGACATTATTCTTAATTCTACTTTTGATAATGAAGAAATAAAAAAAGAAAAAGGTGTTGTTCTGGACGAGATTGATGAAATATTGGATTCCCCTGGAGATCTTATTTTCGACAAATTTTACGGAGATTTATATCGAGATCATCCACTTGGCGAACCAATTCTCGGTTCAAAAGAGGATGTAAATAAGATTACCGCTGAGCATTGTAGAGATTTTATCAAAAATCAATTCACTCCAAATCGGATTGTGATCACAGCCTCCGGTTATCTTGAACATGATGAACTCATCAAATATGCTGAAAAATATTTTCGTGATGTTCGGCTTGGAGAATCAGAGCAGGTTTTTACAAAACTTCCCGAAATCAATAAAACATTAAATATTTACCAACATAATTCCACCAATCAGGATCATTACTGCATCGGAACCCGCACCTTCCCGTTCAAGCATAAAGATCGTTTAACTTTGCTCACTCTAAATTCGATTTTGTCTGCCGGTATGTCTTCGCGACTTTTTCAGAATATTAGGGAAAAGTACGGTATTTCTTATAGTTTGCAATCTTATGCGGATTTTTTCCAAGACATTGGGGATTTTTCTGTTTATGCCGCCACAAACAAAAAGGACACGGATAAATGCATTCAACTAATCCACGAAGAACTGGATAAACTGATGGAAAATCCGGTTAATGAAACTGAGTTGAAGACGATTAAAGCTCTCTTGAAATCCAGTCTTGTTATGGGATTGGAAAGCACAACATCACGGATGAATCGGCTTGCCAAATTATTTATTTATACGAATGAATTTGAAACCATTGATAATGTGATTCAACAGATTGAAAAAATTACTCCAAAAGATATTCAAGAATTGGCGAATAGATTATTTGTCAGAGATAATTTTGTAACGACTATTCTCAAGGCGAAGGAGTAAATTGTTCGACTTTAGCGGGTTAAAAAATCATAATGAAAGGTGATATTAAAATTTCACGCTTTAGTTCTGCAAAGTGTGAATAGATTGGAGGGAAAAAATTTTTGATAAATTTGACACAAATTATATGCGGACAATAATTCAAGAAAAATATTTTTTAGAAGGGAGAAAAAAAATTGATGATGTTAAAATATAGAAAAATTAAAACAACTGAGATTTACCCAGTTTGATATGTTTACAACACATTACAAAATAGAATAATTGAGGTTTTATCCTAAGTGGTGAATACTCAAATAACTGAAACCGGACTCAATAAAATGACGAGTCCACTTGATAATTTGAATAT
>JAYEKN010000068.1 GCA_034661015.1 Candidatus Cloacimonadota bacterium | reverse complement strand
TAAATATTTCTCTTTTTTCTATTTTTGAGTTGTTGTTCCAATGCATCGCGATCAATTCGTAAGGGTTCTACTTCTGTAGCGATTTCTGTTAATGTGTTAAAAATTTTTCCAAAAAGTTCTGCCAAATTTCTATTTTTTTTGGATATTCTTTTTATTAAATTTTTTTTATTGATAAACATTTTTGTCTCCTTTTTTTATATTATCCATTTGTCTTTTGCCTTAATGGTTTACCGTATGTTCAATTAAATCGCCTTCATAATTCGCAAAAACACTTTCCCATGCTTTATCCCAATATTCTTTCTCTTTTTTAGTTGGTTTTGTTTTCCAATCAATAAAAAGTAAGCCTTTATGTTCATAGACATTATTTAATTTTTGTAATATTTTTCATTATTATCAATATCAGCAAGTGCTTGTGCATAACCAAGTACCATATGAATTCTATGAATTCTCCAAAATTGATCATCATCTGCTCTTACTGCATCTATCTCTATATTTTTTAAATACATTGCTTCTTACTTTTTGGTTTCTTTAAATGCCCTACAACTTCTGTGTAACACCTATTGTTGTTATCCCGCTCATTTGGTGGAATAACAACAATTGCGTATATTTTTCTTTTATCATTTCTTAATTTCCTTATAGACTTTTTCTTAAAGTATTACATTCTCTTTTGAGTCAATTAATAAAATTTCTTATACGGATTGCTCATAAATTTAATTTCCATCGCCTTTTGTCAATCTTTTCTCCAAAAAAATTAATTTCCCTGACGTGCCGGTGGAATTTGGGGAATTTTCCCAGAATAAGCGTTTAAGAATTTTCCACTATCGAAAAAATATTCGCATACATCTATTTTTCCCTTTTTAAATGTAAATATCCAAACATAATCGGATTCATATTTTACATTTTTTGGTTTTACTTTTGCAATCATATAGCCAAGAATGGCAATTTGATTTTTACTATAAAGAACACTTTTTCGTTTATCTTGCTCCACATCCATCAGCAATTTTTTTATTTGAAAAAACTGTAAAACTTCATTATGTCCATAAAATAATCTGCCAAGCGGCAACTCCAGCGGTGCCCAAACTTTCCAGCGTATTTTTCGGGTAAGATAGGATAATGCTTTTTTCAGATCCCCTTCCTTTTGTGATTTGAAAAAATCATTTACAATTTGCAGTTTTTCTTCATTTGTAATTTCTTTTCCATTTTGCTGCAAATTTTCCAAAATTGGCTTTTTTGAAGAAATGCCAACTGAATCAGGAGAAGCAACTTTTTGATTTTCAGAATTTTGACAGGATGCGAGGAAGAATCCTATTAATAATACGATAAATATCAATTTCGTTATTCTAAACATATATTTCAAAATATCTCCTAAAATATGTGATTTTGATTTATCAATTTAAATAGAGTCCATCCGTAAAGGAAAATCTTGTAAGATTTTCCAACTCACAAATATAACGCTACTTAACTTAATAGATAATTTTTTCAATTCGTCACTGAATGGTCCGTGACTTCTCGAAAAGGCTACTTTACGGACAGACTCTAAATAATGTCTATCCAGAAACACCCTTTTGGGCGATAATCCGCCAGCCGGTTGATTAACTCAAGATTTTCCATTTTACGTTTTCGTGAAAATTTGTGAAATTTCGTGGCTAATCTTCTCTTTTAATCTCCCGACAAATCTCATAAAAAAGTGGAATGGGAAATCCCATCACATTGAAATAACAACCTTCGATTTTTTTGATGAACTGACTACCGAATCCCTGAATTCCATACGCCCCGGCTTTATCCATCGGTTCTTCTGTTTCAACATATTCTTGCAGATCCATTTCAGAAATTGCATGGAAGAACACTTTTGTTTTGGCAATCTCAGAAATTATTTTTTCTTGATAAAGGACAGTAATTCCGGTTAGAACAGTGTGAGAATTTGCAGATAATTGTTGCAAATAATATTTCGCTTCTATTTTATCCGCAGGTTTACCAAGACGTTTCCCATCTATTAGCACCACGGTATCAGCGCCGATGATCAGCGAGTTCGGAAAAGATCTGTGAATTTTTTTTGCCTTTTCCCGCGAGTAATGTATCACAAATTCTTCCGATGAAATATCCTTTTCGGTCTCTTCAATCGCAGAAGGAATTTGACGAAAATCCAATCCCACTTGTTCGAGCAGGATTTTTCTTCTCGGTGAGCGAGATGCTAAAATTATATCCGTGTTTTTTAAAAGATTATGCAACATTTTTATAAGCCGATTTTGGATAAAACAAATTATAAATTTTCAATTTCCTCAAATAATTGCTTGATCAAGGATTGAACTTTAGCATTTATTTCGTCAAGTGGCACTTCTTGTTTTTTGCCATCCTGACGCAACTTCATTTCCACTGTTTTGTTTTTGAAACCACGGCTACCTATCACGATCTGGATTGGAATTCCGAGAAGATCAGCATCATTAAATTTTACACCCGGTTGAACTTCTCGATCATCATAAAGCACTTCGATACCGGATTTTTGCAAGTCTTCGTGGAGATCATCGCAAAATTTGGTTAATTCATCACTTCTCGTGGAAAGATTGAGTATTTCCACTTGATAAGGTGCGATTGAGATGGGCCAAATAATTCCATGTTCATCATAACTTTGCTCAATTGCAGAAGCCATTGTGCGAGTTATTCCGATTCCATAGCATCCCATTTCAAAGGGAATTTCTTTCCCGTCTTTATCGTTGAAAAATGAATTCATGCTTGTGCTGTATTTATTGCCGAGTTTGAAAACCTGCCCCACTTCAATTCCACGGAAAGATGACATCGGTTTTCCACATTTTGGGCAAGCATCTTCTTCTTTTGCAAGCACAAAGTCCTCATAATCGGATACGTTTACATCACGCAGAAGATTTACGTTTTTGAAATGATAATCCATTTCATCCGCTCCGGCAACCATATTTACAGAATCTTTCAAATTATTATCAGCATAAATCTTTACGCTCTTGTTTCCAACCGGTCCCACAAATCCGGCAACGGATTTCATAACATTTGCGATTTCAACATCACTCGCAAATTCAAGTTTCACCGAACCGAGAAAATTAGCGACTTTTATGTCATTGATCTCTCTATCACCTCGAATAAGAATTGCAACGATATCTTCGTCAGATTTATAAACAATGGTTTTTATTATCTTACTTTTTTCGATATTGAGAAAACCGCTAACTTCTTCTACTGATTTTTTTTGGGGAGTATAAATTTTTTCGATAGCAAGTTCTTCACCCTGTTCGTTTTCTAATGGAGCGATTTGGCAATTTTCCGATGTGGCTGCATAGCCGCATTCACAGCTCAAAACTTCAGATTCACCTGTTTCTGCGAGAACCATAAATTCATGAGAGGATGAACCGCCGATTGCTCCGACATCGGCTTCTACGGGTACACATTTCAAGCCACATCTCGCAAAAATACGAGAGTAAGCAGCATACATATCCTCATAAGTTTCCTGAAGCGATCCTTCATTTGCATGAAAACTATACGCATCTTTCATAATGAATTCACGCGATCTCATCACTCCAAAACGAGGACGAATTTCATCCCGAAATTTCGTTTGAATCTGATACAAATTTATGGGAAGTTCTTTATAGGATTTTATATCATTTTTTGCTAATAATGTGATAATTTCTTCGTGGGTTGGTCCGAGAGCAAAAAATCTTTTGTGTCTATCCTGCAAACGCATAAGTTCCGGTCCATAAACGTTCCATCTGCCGGAAAGTTCCCAGATTTCCTTAGGTTGTAAAACGGGCATCAGCAATTCTTCACAGCCGATTTTATTTAATTCTTCACGAACAATTGCTTCAATTTTTGTGATCACACGTTTTGCCAGCGGAAGATAGGAATAAATTCCCGCTCCTGTCTTGCGAAGCATCCCGCTTCTGATCATTAATCTATGACTTGGAATCTCGGCATCTGCCGGATTTTCTTTTAATGTTGGTATAAAGGATTTTGAAAAACGCATTTTTATTCTCCTGATTTTTGATAAGCACGAGCTATTTTCCCGGGAAATTAGTGTCAAGAAATGTGGAAGTTTTTGGAGTAAAACATACGTTAAATTTCTTTGGAGTAAAATATCCGTGATATTTTTCTTTGGAGTGAAATATCCGCTTGCCCCATGAAATGTTTCTAATCTTCCTATTTCATTGGGGTGATATTTATTTGGAGTAAAATATCCGTGATATTTTTCTTGGAGTGAAATATCCGCTTGCCCCATGAAATGTTTCTAATCTTCTTATTTCATTGGGGTGATATTTTTCTTTGTAAGGTCTATTTACGAAAAAGAATGATATGTTCATTTTGAAGGATTACGAAGCGGGGGCTTCTTGGAAAAATGCGTTCCTCAATCCGCCAGCTTGCGGATGGGAACGAGAATTGTTAGGGTTTGGAAAAACTAAAATATTGTGGGTTGGCAAAAAACAGATCAGAATTTTACCACTCAATTACATATTTATCGCTGAAAAAAAACTTTTCCCATGCGATTGATATGTTGAATCAGATCAGGATTATGGATATAACGAAAAATTGACAAATCAAAAATTTGAGGAAGAATCAAGTCATCCAGCATCAGGTCGATTTTATTCAACTCTTGAAGGTTTAATTTTTTCCCTATTAATGTAAAATCAATGTCAGAGCCGGGCTTGAAATTACCTTTGGCTCTTGAACCGTAAATAATTGCTTTTTCAACACATTCACTTTTTGCAAATATCGAATTAATTTGCTTAATCACATTTTCTTGCAATCCAAAACGCATATTATACCTTATCAAAAATTGTTAATTCTGATTTTTTTTGAACTTTTCCCATTTTATTCTTGAGGATAACAAAAAGAGAAAAATATTTATCAACAATTGAATTGCATATTTCGTCTGCAATTTCTTCATTGTAGGTGTGTGAGGTTCTATTTCTACTTTTTAGCATATCCATCCAGGTTTCGGCATCTGCAATTATTCCCGTTTTAAATGCAATCCTTAAAGTATCCCGTGAACCAATGATGTCTTGTGTTCCTTGATATTCTAAAAAATCTTTCATTGTATTCCAAGCAAGTTCATAAGTATATTCAAAAGATTTTATCAATCCTTGTTTTTCAAGATTCGAGAGCTCATTCTTATCAATAAATTTTTTCAATTGAAATAATGCTTTTTTGTAATTGGAAAATCTTTGTTTCCATCTAATATCCTGTAAGTGCATATTTTTACCTCTTGTTTACATAATGTATAAACGATAATTTTATTCTCCTGATTTTTGATAAGCACGAGCTATTTTCCCGGGAAATTAGTGTCAAGAAATGTGGAAGTTTTTGGAGTGAAATATCCGCTTGCCCTATGAAATGTTTCTAATCTTCTTATTTCATTGAGGTGATATTTATTTGGAGTAAAATATCCGTTATATCTTTTTGGAGTAAAATATCCGTGATATTTTTCTTTGGAGTGAAATATCCGCTTGCCCTATGAAATGTTTCTAATCTTCTTATTTCATTGGGGTGATATTTTTCTTTGTAAGGTCTATTTACGAAAAAGAATGATATATTCATTTTGAAGGATTACGAAGCGGGGGCTTCTTGGAAAAATGCGTTCCCCAATCCGCCAGCT
>JAYEKN010000067.1:6559-23731 GCA_034661015.1 Candidatus Cloacimonadota bacterium | reverse complement strand
CGGCTGTAGAGAAAATTGGTTTGGAAAACAGGATGACCCATATCTCAACCGGTGGTGGTGCGTCTCTCGAAATGCTTGCCGGTAAAGAACTGCCGGGGATTGCTGTGATTCCTGAAAGAAATGGATAGTCCGTGAATTTAAGTGACTAAATGAACAATATTTAGTTTTGTTCGTTACTAATAATAATAAAAGGGAGCACTATAAAAAGTACATTTTTTAAAATTTATAAACCGTTGAAACGGTTAGTTTTTCTAACCTTTCATTAACCACCAAATTAATTTGGTGGTTAATAAAAACAAAAAATCACACAACCGTTTTAACGGTTTCACACATTGTGCAAAAAATTTTTGAAAGTTGCATAATTTATGTTTTTATAGTGAACTCATAAAAAAACAGGAAAATTTAATCTTATGTTAAAAAAAATATTTATTATCATTCTGTTTTGCTTTACATTTTCTCAAATTTATTCTCAAAATACTGCCAAAAAACCTTTAGATCCATCCGTCTATAAAATTTGGAAACATCTACACAATCAGCAAATTTCAAACAACGGTGAATGGATTTCCTATGAAATAAATCCCGGAAAAGGCGACGGGAAATTATTGGTCGTTAATGCAATTACCAGCGTAAAAGATTCAATATCTCGCGGATATGAAGCTCTCTTTTCACCAAATTCAAATTATATTACTTTCAAAATCAAACCGCAGTTTGAAAAAATCCGAGAACTGAAATTGGATGGTGTTGATAAGAAGGATTTGCCAAAAGATACACTCGGAATTCTTTTATTCGCCACTGATTCTTTGATGAAATTTGCAAATGTGAAAAGTTTTAAAACTGCCAAAGACTCATCTGCTTGGATGGCATTTGTGGTGGAGATGAAAAAACAGAAAAGAAGTGAAACCGATTCTGTAAAAGTGGACACATTAAAAAAGAATGGAAAAGGGGAGTGCCTTGAACAACTTGTTATTTACAATCCGATCTTGAATGAAAAGCACACATTCAATAATATTTCTAATTATGAAATAAGCGATAACGGCTCTCTGATTGGCTTTATTTCAAATGTGGAAGATTCTGTTGACACAACTTTGGTAAGTGTTTTTGAAACTAAAACGGGAGATGTGGATACTTTGTTTCATGGAAAAGGGACTTCAAAGAAAATTATACTCAATCGTGCGGGAGATCAAGTTGCTTTCATATCTTCCGGCGACACAACAAAGGTAAAAACATTTTCTTTGTATTTGTGGGATAAATCTCAAGAAACAGAAATAATTATTGATACTTTAACGAAGGAACTTCCTGAAAGTTGGACTGTTAGCGAGCACGGGAAAATATATTTCTCCTCTGATAATAGCAAATTATTTTTCGGGGCAGCTCAAAAACCAGAGCATGAGAAACCGGACACACTTCTGGAAGATGAGAAATATAATGTAGATATTTGGCACTGGAAAGACCCCTACATCCAATCGTATCAAAAAGAGCATTTCGAGGAAGAGCAGAACAGATCATACTTGGCGGTTTACCAGATTGAGGAAGAAAAAATCGTCCCAATTGAAAATCCGCAAATCCGTAATTCAGCGATAGATAGGAAAGGAATTTGCAAATATGCAATCGGATACGCAGACCTTCTTTATGCATATTTATCTCAATGGAATTCTCATTCGTTTCGCGATTATTATCTGATCAATGTTGAAACCGGAAAGAAAACAAAAATCGCTAAGAAATCTCAAAATTATTATCGCATTTCTCCGGATAATCAATACATATTTTGGTATGATAAAGATACGCAAGATTGGTTTACTAATGAGATTGCCACAAATGAAACTAAAAATTTAACGGAAAATATTTCTGCAAATTTTTTTAATGAAGAAAATGATCGCCCTCGCAAACCATATTCGTATGGATTTGCCGGATGGACAAAAGGGGATAAATATTTTCTAATTTATGATAATTATGATATTTGGAAAATTGATCCGCAAATGCTGGAAAAACCAGCAAATTTAACGAATCATTTTGGGAGAAATAATGAAATTAGATTCCGTTTCATAGACCTTGATGAGGAGAACATATTTCTGGATGCTGAAAAAATTTTACTCAAAGGGTTCGATGAGAAATCGAAAAAATCGGGATTTTACACCACAGATTTTGGGCATAAAAAAAATCCTCTAGAATTAATCCAAGAGGATTGTTTTTTTTATTACCCGATAAAGGCAAGGGATTCCGAATCACTTATCTGGCGAAAAATGTCATTTGAAAAGTATCCCGATTTGTATAAAAGCAATTCGGAATTTAAAAATATCCAAAAAATATCTAATGCGAATCCCCAACAAGCAAATTATTTATGGGGAACCAGTGAACTTGTGGAATGGGTTGATTCAACAGGTCAAAATTATCAAGGTATTTTATATAAACCGGAAAATTTTGATCCAAGCAAAAAATATCCGATGATTGTAAAAATTTATGAAAAAGAGAGCGATCGACTAAATAGTCATTATTCCCCGAAGCCAAGTTCTTGCATAATAAATTATACGTATTACACGAGCAATGGCTATCTTGTTTTTAGACCAGACATCCATTATAAAACCGGGCACCCGGGGCAAGATGCTCTGCGAGCAGTAGTGAGCGGAACTAATTTTATTTTGGATAGAGGATTTGTAGATAAAAATAAAATCGGTTTGATCGGACACAGTTGGGGAGGTTATGAAACTGCCTATATTGTAACTCAAACCGATAAATTCGCGGCAGCAATGGCAGGAGCGCCGGTAAGCAATATGACAAGTGCTTACGGAGGAATCCGCTGGGGTTCCGGTTCAAGTCGCCAACATCAATATGAAAAAGGGCAAAGTCGCATCGGGGAATCTTTGTGGGAAAATCGTGAATTGTACTTAGAAAATTCTCCTCTGTTTTATGCTGACAAAGTTAACACCCCACTTTTGATTTTGCACAATGATAATGATGGAGCCGTTCCGCGTGAACAAGGAATTGAACTGTTTTTAGCATTGAGAAGATTGCAAAAACCGGTTTGGATGTTTGATTACAATAACGAAAAACATACTGTAAGAAGATGGGCAAATCAGGTTGATCTCTCCAAACGTCTCTCGCAGTTTTTTGATCATTTCCTTAAGGGAAAACCAGCACCGGAATGGCTGAAAAATGGAATTCCGGCAATAAAAAAGGGGAAAGAGGACGGGTATGATATTAAGTGAGTCTCTTTAAATTTCAAAATAAACGAATCTAATCTAATCCCATTTTTTTTCATTTGTCCGATTTCAAGAACAAAATTATCCAGAAATATGCAATTGTGCAACCGAAGAAATAATAGACAAAATCACTCCAAACAAAAGAAGAACCGATAATTGTTCTACCAATAAAATTCGAGCGGATAACATTCAGAAAAGGATTTGAAAATAATTGAGTAAACTCTAAAACCGAAGTAATTAGAAAAACAAAAATAGAGATTAAAATTGGTTTTAATCTTACAAAAATAAAAAGGAAAATCAGACACCAGAAAATCTCATAGAAAACCCCACCGAGAGAATTGTTTACCCATTCGGCAAAAATGCCATTGTAAAATTTTGTAGCAAAGCCCAAAGGGGTTACGATTATCAATGAAATTAGAGTGAATTTTTTCGTTTTTTGCATGAAAAAATGGGGGTGTAGATTAAGTGTTTCGAGCCATCGTTTTTCTCATTTCCCAGCCCTGAAGGACTGGGAAATTTTTGTTTTCCTTTTTCTCAGGTAAATCAGCGTTTTTCTGCGTCGAATCATCCACCGGTTGGCGGATTAACTCAAGTTTTCATCTTTGGATTCGATAATTTTTATACTCAATTCCTGCAAAGATTTTTCATCAACTTCTGATGGGGATTGGCTCATCAAGTCAAATGCTTTGAGGGTTTTAGGAAATGCGATCACGTCGCGGATACTTTCCGCCTTAGACATTAGCATCAGGATTCTGTCAATTCCCGGAGCGATTCCACCGTGGGGAGGGGTTCCATAGTCAAATGCTTTGAGGAAAAAACCGAATCGCTTTTCTAATTCTTCACCCTTAATGCCGATTACATCAAATATTTTTCGCTGGATTTCCGGAATATGACAACGAATGCTACCGGAGGACAATTCCACTCCATTGCAAACAAGGTCGTAAATTTGTCCGCTAATATCACCATACTTTTCCGGGTCGTCTAGATATTTTAAATGTTCTTCTTTTGGCATACAGAACATGTGATGAGCCGTTTCCCATTTGCTTTTTTCTTCATTCCAATCAAATAAGGGAAAATCTACAACCCAAACGAAGTTGAATTCGTCTTCATTTATTAGGTTGAGAATTTTACCAAAATGGTTGCGTAATTCACCGAGAACTTTGCAGGCGGTTTTTTCTGTATCTGCTACGAAAAGGATGAGATCGCCTTCCTCCACTTGCATAGAATCGCAAATTTGCTGCTTCAACTCATCAGAGAAAAATTTTGTAATATTCGATTCTAATTCACCGTCAACAAATCGCATGCGAGCCAATCCTTTTGCACCGAGATGCTTTGCGATTTTTTCAAGGTGATCAATTTCTTTTCGGGAATAATCACCGCATCCTTTTGCATTGAGAGCTCGAACTACGCCACCGTTTTTAATCACAGATGAAAAAACTCTGAAATTACAATCTGCGAAAATTTCGCTAAGATCTTGAATTTCAAGCCCGAAGCGAAGATCAGGTTTGTCCACCCCAAATCTTCTCATTGATTCATCGTAACTTATTCGGGGAAAGGGGATTTGAATATCCACATCAATTGTATTTTTGAAAACCGGTTTCAGCATTTTTTCCACAATATCGAAAATGTCCTCTTCGTTTACAAAGCTCATTTCAAGATCGAGCTGGGTAAACTCCGGTTGACGATCTGCTCGCAGGTCTTCATCACGAAAACAGTGGGCAATCTGAAAATATCTATCGAATCCACTGATCATTAGCAGTTGCTTATAGATCTGAGGGGATTGTGGGAGTGCGAAGAATTTTCCCGGATAGATTCGGCTCGGGACGAGATAATCGCGAGCACCTTCCGGTGTACTTCGCATCAAAACAGGCGTTTCGATTTCTGTGAAACGATGTTCCGTAAGAAATTTTCTAATCTCATAAACAACTTTGTGACGCAGGATGATTTTATTCTGCAAACTTGGTCTTCGCAAGTCCAAATAACGATATTTCAAACGTAAATCCTCATCAGCAAGGGTTTTTTCATTTACCTGAACCGGGAGTTCTTTGGAAGCATTAAATATTTTCAAATGTTTGGCTTCGATTTCAATATCTCCCTTTTCCATATCCGTGTTAACTTGGATTTTGGGACGAACTGAAATTATACCTTCAACGGCAACAACATATTCATTTCGCAGTTTATGAGCTTTTGCGTGCATTTGCATTCCATTGTCTGGATTGAAAACGACTTGAACAATACCGGTTACATCACGTAAATTTATGAAAATGATATTTCCCATATCGCGTCTTGTATGCACCCAGCCCATCAGAATAACTTTATTGCCCTCGTTGTTAGCGTGCAAATCTTCAATATAATGGGTTCTTTTTGAATTTTCTAATAAATCAATCATTTCACCTTCTTGTTTTTTAATAATAATTTATAATTACTGCTTTTTAGAGATTAGTTTGTTTGAATTCATCATATAATTTTTCTTATTTTTTCCAATCAAAATTTTTTATCTACACATTTTGAATGAGAACCATAACTTTTAGTTTTTCATCATAAGGTATATTTTCAACCGTTCCTAGACCAGGTCCACCACACCCAACTCTTATTTCCAGACCACCTTTTAGCTCTCCCATAACAGTTCCGAGTCCAGTCTTCATTTCTACTTCTGTAGTATGTGCCATTTTATATCATTCAATATCATCAATTTTTATATTAAGTGCCCTTTTTAAAGCAAGCGATAAACTTAATACACCACTTCCGCTTGTGCCAAACCCTGATCCCATCGGCATATCCATTTCATGTTCTATTTTTATTGAATACTTATCTTTTGCGGTAAATTCCGAAAATTTTTCTAATAAGCATTTTGAAACAGATGCATCAACCAAAGTTCTATTTATATATATTTCAGTAATTGGGTTTATAGAATTATCAATGTGAACTTTTGTTGTTACACCTTTGATAATATTAACACCTGCACCTAAAGAACTTCTATCTAATAAAGTTTCATTACCACAGGGATAAAAAAATCCTGTAATATGACAGGGAGCCCAAGTTTTTCCTTCCATACTTTTATAAAATTACCTTATATGCTTTGTGCCAAGCTAAGTATAAGCTCAACAAGATTTAATTTGTATAAATTTATCCATATCATTCATGAATTTATAGATCAGAGTAATTGTGATCTGTTCCACTTGTGATTTCGGACCGGGAACTTTCCCAACGAGGATGTTCAGAGCTGTGTCGATTTTTCTTTTTGTTTCGTTATCGAGCATATTATTTCCTATTTGTTGAACCCTTCCATTTAGAATGATTGCGTATTTTATTCTGTTAAAGCTTTTACCGAATTGGTGTTTATAATAATTTGAAGTTGTTCGATAGCTATTTTATTCAGTGTTATTATTCTTTCTTCCGGCGGTATATTTTGTTTGATCAATTCAGCATTAAAACTTTCTAAATTGGTAAGAACTATTAGTTGTTCAATTGAAGCATAATCTCTGATATTTCCTTTTTTTTCCGGATTCTTTTCTCGCCAGTTTTGTGCCGTAATTCCGAATAATGCTAAATTCAGTAAATCTGCTTCGGAGGCATAAACAAAGCTGTGTTTATCATTTGAAAGTTTTTTTGGAATAAGATTTTGTTTAATTGCCTCTGTATGAATTTTGTAATTTATTTTAGAAAGAATTCGGGTTGTATTCCATTCCAATTTTTTACTTTCAAATTCATTTTGCTTTAGTCTTTGGAATTCTTTGAGCAGGTATAATTTGAATTCTGCACTTATCCAGGAAGCAAATTCAAAAGCAATATCCTGATGTGCGTATGTTCCGCCATATCTTCCTGATTTGGAAATAATACCGATCGCATTTGTTGAAGCTATCCATTTTTGAGGAGAGAGAACAAAAGCATTTCCGCCGGCTTCATTCCTAAAGGAGTCGAATTCGACCCCTTTAAAATCAGGATTATGCAGATGTTCCCAGAGACCGAGAAATTCGATTGTATTTTTACTTCTCATCCAATTTTTCACAACATCTTTTGGTGCTTCAAAATTTTTGTGTCTTGCAATATCGGTTAATGAAATATAGCTGTTTTCATAAAAACCTTTGATATTTATTTCTACATTTAAAACAGTAATTTGTTTATTATTTTTCATTTACCACCCTAATTAATAAATTGATTTAAAGGCACATAATCTTTAATATATTCAGGAATAACATTTCTCCATTTATCGGGAACAGCTTGATAATTTTACATATTGAAAGATGCATTTGTATGAAGTTCTATCAATCGTTCTCTTTTATTTTCGATTATATCTCTGAAATGATTATTTGAGAGATAAGCTTTGAAATAATATTTTATTGTCGGAATATCAGCAGGATTAGTTGGCTTGAAAATATTTATAAATTTAATAAATTCTTCTTCCGGAATATCATTTTTCATTTGAAATTTATAAATTAAACCAAATATCTTCTCAATAATTTCACGAAGAGAGAGTCGTCTGTCAACTCCAGCTGCTTTTCGTAATTTTCTCAGAATAAAAAATTCATCCGGTTTATTAAGAATTTCATCATTAATATATTCAGTAACTTCATCCTACCTATCTCATTTGCTTTTCCGGTTAATTGAGATCAGAACAAACCAATTCGAGTAACATCAAAATTTTTTAATCTCTGTTTGGTTTTTTTTAGGAAATTTATAATTTCTTCTTTTCTTTTATTCATCAATTTTTGCCTCAATAAAGGATGAAATAACGTAATCCATTTTTTAAAAAGAGCAATAATCACGCTTTAGAAAAGTGAATTACGTAAGTTTTGCCTTGATGTAGTTTGAGATTTCATTAAATTTAATGTTTGACTGTTTTCGTTTGCGAATGTCTTTAACCGCATAATCGCCTGACTCAACTTCGTTTGCTCCGATGATAATCGCAAATTTCACATTATTTCTATCGCAAAATTTAAAACTGCTTTTTATAGAAGCACCGGCATAAGCAATTTGGGCGGAAAGATTTTCATTATGGAGCTTTTTCATGATTGCTATTGCATTTTCAGTAAATTTGTTTTCCATCGGTATTATGAAAACATCCAAGCTGTCAGCAGGGGAAATTTGTATTCCCCGTTTTTCCAAAGCCAGAAGTATTCTTTCGACACCAAGTGAAAGTCCGACAGCAGGTGTGGATTTGCCACCCACATATTCGATCAGTCCGTCATATCGTCCACCGCCGCCAAGAGCATCTTGAGCTCCGAGATAATCAACAGAATATTCAAAAGCAGTTCGAGTATAATAATCCAGACCGCGGACGATGCGAGGGTCAACTTCAAACTCCACTTTCATTATGGTCAGGTATTTTTTAACATTGCTAAAATGCTCCTCGCAATCTGCACAAAGATAATCCAGCATTTGAGGAGCGTCCTTCAGTTGTGTTTTGCATTCCGGATTTTTACAATCAAACACGCGCATTGGATTCGTGTTCATTCTGCGTTGGCAGTCTGAACAGAATTTATCTTTTCGGGCAAATAAATATTTTTTTAATTTCTTAGCATAATCTGTTCTACATTTCGGGCATCCCACACTATTGATGCGGAGTTGCACATCCGGAACTTTAGCTTGCTGAAGAATTTCCCAGCCGATAGAGATTATTTCAGCATCCGCGAGTGCTTCTGCTCGCCCGATGCACTCAACTCCAAATTGATAAAATTGCCGATACCTTCCTTTTTGAGGACGAGAATAACGGAACATTGGACCTTGATAAAACAATCGTAACGGATCTCTTGAACTGGCAACTAAATTGTGTTCTACGTAAGCACGTGCTACGGATGCAGTTCCTTCGGGTCGCAAAGCAAAGGTTCTTCCCTTTTTATCCTCAAAAACATACATTTCTTTTTCTACAATATCGGAAGTTTCACCCACACTTCTTTTAAACAGGTCTAATGATTCGAATATCGGGAAACTCAATTCTTTGTAACCATAAGATTTTACCACGTTTTTGAAGACATTTTTAATATAGTTCCATTTGAAATTGTCTTCTGGTAAAATATCATAAGTTCCACGTGGAGCTTGAAATTTCATAAATTAGTCCCCATTTTTTGTTTGCTCTAAACTACGTCGGGAGCTGTTTAATTTTTGCCTACGCATTCTTCCGTCTTTAATTTGATAAACAAGAGAAAAAATTACGGAAGTAAGTAGAAGCCCTCCAAAATCTGCGAGTAAGTCCAGCATATCTCTTTCACGTCCGGGAATAAATCCTTGATGTATCTCATCAAGTAGCCCGAAAATTACCCCAAGCAGCAGAGTGGTTCTGAATGAATTCCAAACATTATCAATTCGATTTTCTTGTTTGAGCATTGACAGAAAAAGGAAAGCCCAAATTGCATATTCGATAAAATGAACCACCTTATCCGAAGTGGTCGGTAATCCGGGTGGAGGGGATAAACCGGGGACTGATGAAAGGGTTATCATCATTATTGTCCAAATTATTAAAATTATTCTATATCCTGATTTCATAGTTTGATAAACTTTTTCATGGGTGATAAATGTCAAGTTTCTCTAAATTTCGGTCGAGTTTTTGAGAGAATATTGAGATAAATTTTTCCCATTTAATTGAGGAGTTTATGACCATTCCGTAGAACTATTTTGTCAAAATTATTGTTGCCAAAAATCTTTTAGAGAAAAGGTGGCTCCAAAAGGGAATTTATCGAAGTAGAATTTTACTGGCAGATTTCGATTGTCTGCAGAAATCCAGACAAAAAATTCAGACCTTTCATTAAATAAATTGTTAGTTAAAACATCGGTAGGGGATTCGAGAGGATTATCGTAGATTTTTTTAAATTTTAATCGAAATTTTTTGCAATTAAGTTTCTCGCGACTTAATTTTAACATGTCGGTTTTAATATATTTTATATCTACTTGCCACAAATCGTAATTTGCTGCTACAATAAAATGATAATCTCCTTTTCCAAGCTGCCGAATTTTAAAGATTAGTGAAAATAGATCATAATATTCATTTTGGACAGTGGTATCAATTTCAGTCAAAACGGAATTTCTACTCAATAAATCAGAAAATTTGATGTATTCTTTTCCGGAATTCAATTGAATTAATTTTCTTTCGGATAAGTTCGACTGCTCGATATTTTTCTCATACCGGAATGACACAAAGTCCGTATCGCATGTAGAAATATATGAATTATTGATATGGAAAATTGTGTTCATTACCCCGATTGTCTTTGTTTTTGCGATAATTTTCAAGAAGTTTTGTTGGGATTCTAAGCGAATATTTGCACTTGCAACCGGAACTCCGATATAAGTTACATCACCAATGAAAAATTCGACCTGTTCTGTAAGGCAGTCCTCAAACACAAAAAATGCAATTAGAAATAGTAGAAATAATTTTAAATAATGTAAATTTCTAATCTTGTTGTTTTTCTTTAACATACAGCCGTACGGTTTTAATCCGCTGTTCATCCAAGTCTTCAACGGTAAATTTGTATTTTTTCAGATAAGTAACAGATTCACCTTTTTGAGGGATCTTCCCAAAAATATTATATAAAAAGCCGGAAAAGCTATCAAATTCTTCGCTAATTTGCAGACCGAATTTATCGTCAATATCATCAATATCAATGGAGCAATTAATCAGGAATTCATGTTTTCCGATATTACTCATAGTGAATGGATCTTCATCAAATTCATCGAGGATTTCACCCACAATTTCTTCCAGGATATCTTCAAGGGTAACGATTCCATAAGTGCCACCATATTCATCTACAACAATTGCGAGGTGAAATTTATTTTTTTGGAAATTATTCAGAAGATTTTTAATCTTCATTTTCTCAGGTGCAAAAAAACATTTTCGCATCAACTTTTTTATTTCATTATCAACATCAAGTTTGAGAATAATATCTTTGCTATAGACGATGCCGATTATATTATCAATATTTCCTCTGTAAATTGGGATTCGAGAAAAACCGGAGCCTTGGATTATTTTTTTTAGTTTATCAACCCCAACGTTTATTTCCGCACCGACAATATCAATACGTGGAGTCATAATTTCTTTTACCGTTGTTTCTGAAAAATCAAAAATACTTCTAATCATTTCCCGCTCGTTTTGCTTAATATCTACAACTCCGTCCGAACTTTCCTGAACGATGTTTTTTATGTCATCAGTAGTAATTTTGTTTCCAAGATCACCAATTGTTTGAGCATTAGCAGGAGTGATTAGGCTTACGAAGAGTTCCAGAATTTTAACGGGTGGATATAATATGATTGTGCATATATAAAGTGGGAACGTGATAAAGGGGATATATTTTTCAGCGAAATTCAAGGCAAAAACCTTTGGTAATATTTCGCCAAAAACAAGAAGAATAGTTGTAACTATCACTATTTCGATAAGCATTGCCATTGATGTTGAAAATTCTGCACTTTCTGCAATTTTAACTGCAACCATAACAGAAAGTGAGGCGAAACTAACATTTGCAACAGTATTGCCAAGGAGAATTGTTATCAGCAATTTCTGAGGTTTTTTAAGTAATTTTATAACAAATTTTTTGTTAAATCCCTTTTCGTTTTCCAGTTTTTTAATATATATTTTCGAAAGTGAAAACAAGGCTGTTTCTGAAGATGAAAAAAATGCTGAAAGAATTAGAATAATTGGAAGTAAAATGATTTTAAATGCCATTAGCGTTGCTCCTTAGGAAAGTAATTCATAAAATATTCTGTTTTCTTCTCCATAATTTTTCGTTTTCTTGATTCATCATGTTCATACCCCAATAAGTGCAAAATTCCATGAATCATTAGCCTTTCAATCTCGATTTGTAGAGGAACACCATATTCAGTTGCCTGAGAAACCGCTTTTTCAGATGAGATATAAACATCCCCCAAAACAGAATTTGAGTCACTCGGTTTTTCATCTTCAAGGGAAAAAGAAAGGACATCGGTTGGTCTATCAATATTACGGAAACGTTTATTTAAATCCTGAAGAAATTTATTATCTGCAATCACAACATTTAGTTGATCGTTTGCAGAGGCATTTTCTGTTTCAAAAATGAAAGTAATAATATTTTCTAATTTATTAACATCCAAATTAATTTTAGTCAAACAGGTTATTCGTGATTTTGTAGTATTTATGGTAATTTTGTCCATTATTCGGGATAAACAATCCGTTTTTTATACATACCTACTAAAATCGGTTCAAAACTTTTCTGTAAAGCTTTTAGTTCTTGTAATGAAATTCCGCATTCGGAAAGTTGATCTGTTTTTATCAAATTATCTATGGCTTTTTCTACGATTTGATTTATCGTTTCCTTTGAAGGAGCCTCCAGAGATTTTGTTGTTGATTCGACAATGTCTGCTATCATAACAATTGCTGCTTCCTTCGTCTGTGGTTTTGGTCCGTCATAGTGAAAGTTATTCTCGTTAATTTTCTCTCCGTTTTTTTGAGCTTGCTTAAAGAAATAGTATATTGTTGCAGTTCCGTGATGCTGTTGGATAATATCAATAATGCTTGTCGGAAGATGATATTCATGTGCTAATTTAACTCCATCTTCAACATGATGTTTAATGATGAGAGCACTTTCAGTGGAATTTAGTTCACTGTGAATGTTTTTTTCATCGCCGATATTTTCGATGAAATATTCCGGATTCTTCGTTTTCCCAATATCATGATAATAGCTACCTACGCGTGCAAGGATTGGGTTTGCCTGTATAGCTTTTGCAGCAGTTTCAGCCAAATTTCCCACAATAATACTATGATGGTAAGTTCCTGATGCTACTTCCGAGAGAGTTTTGAGGAGTTTGTTGCTAAAATCACCAACCTCAAGAAGATGGATGTTTGTAACCACCGGCAATCTTTGTTCAATTGGTGCCAGCAAGACCATGCTACCCAAAAGAGAAACAACCGAACTGAAGAATCCCCACTTAAAATTGTCTAAAATCTTGGTCAGTTCCCACCCATTGATCAGGCTAAATAGAAGATTTAATAAAATAAACGATACTAAAATATAGAATGATGATTGATAAAAACCTCTACGACTTTTCGGGAAATTCAGAGCCAATACTGCAGCGAGTCCGGAAAAAGTTACAATAAATGAGGGGGCAAATTCCCAACCGTTTAATCCCATTATGAGAAAAAAGTTCACAATACCGTAGATAATTGCTGCTTTTATATCTATCAGGAATGATAACAATATTATTGGCATGCCAATGGGTAAAAAGTAGATAGAAAATTTATCCATATCATGAATTACGATTAATAGTATAGCAAAAAGAACCGTGAAAATAAGCATACAACGGAAAAGAGCAAATTTTATAAGGACTTCTCTTTTAAAAAGATAAACGAGGATAATCAGCATTGTGAGCACAAAATATATATAAACAAACTTAGCAACTGAGAAGAAATTCTGTTTACCTTTTTCACTATGGGTTTCACGGATATTTTTTTCTCTTTCCAACGCCTCCAATTTGCGAAAAATATTTGCATCAATCTTTTGGTGATTTTGAACGATTAATTCATTTTTTAGTACTTCACTTGTGATGTTCGGAATTGATAAACGGGCAATTTTTTTTGCTTTTTGGGTTGCATTGGTATCATAAGATAGGTTTATTTCAAGAAAAGTGTCTAATAATTTTGCCGTCAATTTTTTATAAATATCTTGGGAGTCAATTTCTTTGTTTTGTGTTTCAAATTTCTCAATAGCTTTTTGTTTAGTTAAGAGATTTGCGGTTAGTGCCTGCTTCTGTACTTCGTCATAACAAATAATTATTTTTTTATTGGGTGGAATTTGTTTTACTATTCCTTGGCTCATATATTTTTCACACGCGTAAGTTAGATCTTTGTATATTTTTTCTTTTTCTTCCTGTCCTTTTAAAATTCTCAGTTCCTCAATAGTAAGTTGATAATCGTGTTCTAATAAATTTTTTTGTAAATTCGTTACGGGACTATCCTGTTTTAAGGAATTTTCGACCAAACCAAAAAATGTATTTATCTTTTCCTGAACATTAAAACTTTTTCCTAAAGAAAGATAGAAATGAGGTAGGATTTTTTTTTCTGCCTTTTTCTGTTTTTCTGCGAGGATTTCAGCATCCTCATAAAGGAGAAAGTCAAAGGGTGCAACAATCGTTTGAGTAGCAATTTCTCCGATTTGACGGGCTGGTTCTTTGAAAAATAATTCCTTTTTAAAAACAAGGAAATCGGCAATAAAAATAATTAGGGTTGCGATCCCGATATTAATAAAGGCATGTGATATTCTTCCGGCTGGTAATGCTTTTTTCATTTTATTATATTACTCAATTTTTTCTACAGGTAATTTCAAATAAATACTATTGAATTGTTTTGCGAATATTTGTTATTTATAAAAATAATTTATGGGATTAAGAAATTTTTAGACAAAAAAACCCCTTATTTTGATATGTGAAAAATAAGGGGTTTTTTATATGGAAATAATTAGTTTCTGGGAATTCGAAGAATTTGATTCGGATAAATCAGGTCGGGATCTTTGATTTTATCTTTATTTGCTCGATAGATTTTTGGCCATTCGAAGGGGCTATTAAAGACTTCAGGATATGAGGCAATTGTCCAGAGGCATTCACCCTTATAAACTTTCCATGAAGTTGGTAATCCACGTGGAATTTTGAAAATCTGATCAGGATAAATCAAGTCGGGATCTTTGATTTGATCACGATTTGCTCTATAGATGATACCCCATTTTGCGGGATCGTTATAGATGTGTTTGTAACTGGAAATTTTGGAGAGGAACTCACCTCTAACTACAGTATGAGTATCTTCATAATACTGCGGAAGGGCATTGTCTAATTTGGAAAATCGTCGGTCAAGTTCTTTAAATTCAGAGATAAATTTGGGAGCTTTTGCGATGTTTTCTGCCTTCATCTGCTCATAATTATTTATAAATGTTTTGATTTCATCATTATTTGCATAAAGATCGGTGTTTGGCATTTCATCATAGTAATCCAGTTGTGATCTGATTTCATCTAATTTTTTCTGGAAATTAACAAGCTGGCTATGAGTAATACCACCGAGTTCATCCATGATACCGGTATAGATCAAGTCATATTCTTCATCAATTTCTGCAATACGTACTTTAATTTCTGCGATTCTGTTTTCATTTTCAGTAATATTTGTTTCTGCTCTTTCTTGTCGAGCCTGAAGCATCATCATCTCATTTTCAAGTTCTTCCCAATATTTTATTACTTCGTCCTTAGAAAGATCCTGATATTCGTCTTCTGTAAGATAGCGAACATCTGCACAAAGGATAATTGGAAGAGCCAGTAAAAATATTGAGAGGACAAGAACTTTAATGCCGTATTGATTTAATTTATGTAACATCCTATTCTCCCTTCTTTAGATAACCTTCATCAATTAGTTGATTATTATACTCTTGAAGTTTAAGAAGTTCAGCTTCCTTTGCTTCCAGTTCAGTTTCGAGGATTTCCAACTCAGCGTTTTGGTTAGTAACCGTATTTTCCAGTTCAGTAACCTTTAGGTTTAGTTCTTCCATTTGTGTATTCGAAATAGGGGGAGGTGGTGTATGACAGCATGCTGACAGCATTAATAAAACAAAAATTAACAATGCTGCAACTTTTATTATGTTCTTTCCCATTCTTTCTCCTTTCAAAAATTGTTTTGGATATTTTGTAAATAGTACCGCTTTTTATGTCAAGCTTTTCATCAATTTGATTGCTTTTTTTTTAGTTTTATAAGTAATTTTTGAGTTTTAAGCAATTATTTTTGCTTAAATTTATAAATTTTAATCGCTATTTTGTATAAAAATTTCTTTTTTTAAACAAAATAATCAAACCGACAAAAGCCGGTAAAACCGTATTTACGAAAAATATAATTAATGTTGTAGAAACTGCCTCTTCCGGTGAAATATTCCAGCGAGAAAAAATATTTATTGCAAAGATTTCTCTGACCCCAAAACCACTAAAAGAAATCGGCAAGATATGCGAAATATGGATGAGAGGAACAGAAATGAATATTTTCCATAAATTGATTTTAAGAAAATTATTCAGGATTATAAAATACTGGAAAAAAGATATAAGGGTAAAAATGATTTGCATTACGATAATGCGAGGGACTATCTTTAGATAATTATTAAAGTAGTCTTTGATTTTTTTTCTCTTGAAAAAATAGGAGAACAAATATAATAAAAACGGTGATATTAAAATAAAAATAAAAACGGAAACTTTTAAGAATAAACTTACTGAAGTAAAATAAAATATTGAGGCAAAAGCAGCAAAGAAAATATTTTTCCATGTTATAAAAATTCGCTCTACTCCCACCGATACGGTCGTAGCACTTTTTGTATTGTTTACGAAAAACACTTTACCAAAAACCCCTAAACCAGCTGGTAGTAAAAAATGAAACGACATACCGATAAAGAATGACTTTAACATTTCGTGTTTTAGCGGATGGTATTCGGGATTTAAATAAAGGTATTTTGTCCAATTGTTGTATTGGATAAATAATTTTATTAATGTTGTGAGGATGATGATTGCAAAACTTAAGAAACTAATCTCCTTCAAATTGTCAAAAAGCGTAAAAAAATTAATCTTCTCGGTGATAAACCAAAGGATTAGAGCGGTAATAATTAGTTTTATAAGGAGTAATATGCTTTTTGATGTTTTGCCGGTTAGATTCATTTTATAGATTTTTTAAGGTAGGATTCAATTAAGCACCATAGGTGCGAAATACAAATATCGGGATTTGGTTGAATGCTCTTGGGAGATTCTTCTTCGCTTCGCTCATCAGAATGACAGTGTGTTTTGGAGGTTTGGAGTTGATCAATATTGTAATCTACAAAACAATAGATGTCATCCTCGAGGACTTTTTCTTTTTAAAAGTCCGAAGGATCTCGTTTGGAGAATTATTGATTACTTCTGGGAGATTCTTCTTCGCTTCGCTCATCAGAATGACACGGTTTATGTGTGGTATAGGAATCGGTTGACATTATTTATCTTTTCCATTTCCAAGTTCCAAATTTTCCTA
>JAYEKN010000067.1:0-6459 GCA_034661015.1 Candidatus Cloacimonadota bacterium | reverse complement strand
TGGGAGATTCTTCTTCGCTTCGCTCATCAGAATGACACGGTTTATGTGTGGTATAGGAATCGGTTGACATTATTTATCTTTTCCATTTCCAAGTTCCAAATTTTCCTAAAATAGAATAGTAAATTACATAATATGGGTAAATTAATATAAAGAAAAGATACGGGATTTTAAATTTCTCTTTGTGCCGATAAAGAGTTGCAAGTAAAAAAATGATAGTGGAAAATAAATATATTCCTAAGTTCCTCAAATCACTCGTTACAATTACTTGGTAGGGGAGATAAATATAGAATAAAAATATCAAAGATAATAGAATTTTATAAAAAACCGATGAGATATCAAACTGCCCATAACGTCTTTTTTGTTGATCCGCGTAATTGTTTTTTCTTTCAGGTTTTGTAAATACTTTTTCCGTCGGATTATATGCAATTTTGTATTTCGTTTTTTTTATAAGGTTAAGAAGTAATTTATCTTCACCACAAGGATGATCCTTAATCGTTTCATATCCACCCACAAGATGAAATGCTTTTCGGCTAACTGCCAGATTTCTGCCATTGCTGCTATATGGTAATCCGGCTCCAATCGAAGCAGAATAAACCGATGCGGACATTAATTGAGAAAAATGGCGAAAATCGGATACGTTTTTTTCCGGGGAATAACCTACTACCATTCCCACATCTTTTGCAAGAAAATTGTCTAATCCGTTAAGCCAATTTTTCGGCGGCATGCAATCCGCATCAGTGAAAAGGAAATAATCGAATTGTGCGTTATCGGTGCCAATCTTAAGAGCTGCTTTTTTACCTTTATATTCTTTATCCTTTTTATCTAAATGATAATAGAGTCGGTTTGTTTCTTCATTGCAGAATTTTTTTATCAAATTTAGGGTATTGTCATTCGAAGCGTCATCAATTAGAATGATTTCGAATTTCATTTTGGGATAATAGATTTTCTCTAGAAATGAAAAAAGAGCAGGTAAGTTCTGCTCTTCGTTTCTGCAAGCGATTATTATTGAAAACGTCTGTTCTTGCGGATTAGGAACACGCCAAGTTCGGAGGATTGCTAATCCGAAAATTGTAATTATTAGTGAAAAAAAAATTATGAGGAGCATTGTATAATTATATTACAAATCTCAAATATCAAATAATATTTAAATAGCGATAATAGAAGATAGCAAAAAATCCGCTTGTATTACCGGACAATGTTTTAATATTGCAAATTCGATTCAATTTCAGTGCCTGCAATTTGTTAATTTTGATTTGCTTTTTAGTTTTGTTTGAACTTTGTTTTTTTTGATTTTAAAATTTATCTTCTTATTAGTGGTAATGAAATCCTTTTACCGGTTTTTGCGGATCTGTATATTGCTTCTATTATTTCGATAGATTTTCTCCCACCTCTACCATCGGTATTGGGTTCTGTATTCCCAAGAAGACTGTCAACAACATTTTTGTAATAAGGTAAATGTCCCAAACCATAAACATTAGGGGGAGTGTAGTTTGATTCGGCAATGAATTTATCCTCATCATCATAATCTTCAAATTCCCATTTTTCGATTTTGTTGATGGCAATTCCTCCGATTTTCACAGTCCCATTTTCTCCCAAAACCGTAATGGAACCTTCAAAATTTTTGGGATATGTGAGCATAGTTACATTAATTGTTCCAATAATTTGATTGCGGAATTTTAATATAGCAGAGCCCGTATCCTCAGTTTCTATATTACGGGCTAAAGTGGCTGTTTCTGCCATCACAGATTCTACCGGACCACCGAGCCATTGAACGGCATCAACATAATGGCTTGCCTGATTCATAAAAGCTCCACCATCAAATTCCCATGTACCGCGCCAGTTAGCCAGATCATAATAATCTTGGGGACGTTGCCAAAAGACATTGGTGTGAATCATATAGATCTTACCAAATCTATTTTTGTCGATTGCTTTTTTTAATAGTTGAATAGTTGTATTCAAACGATTTTGTTTTACAACAAATAATTGCACTTTATTCTGATCGCACGCTTTAATGAGTCTGTCAGCACTTTCCAGAGTTGTTGCCATAGGTTTTTCGGTTACTACATGAAAACCATGCTTGGCTGCTTGAATTCCCATTTCAGAATGCAATCCACTCGGAGTACAGATAATTACGGCATCACATTCTTCATTATTCAACATTTCCTGATAATCAGTATAAAATTTGGTAATATTATATTCTTGGGCTGATGTCTTTGCTCTTTTCTCAATTGTATCGCAACAAGCAATTATTTCAGCGTTATCAATTCTTCGGATTGATTCAAAATGTTTGGAAGATATCCTTCCGCAACCGATAAGGGTGAATTTTATTTTTTTCATGGTTTTCTCCGATAATTTTTTTTCATTTTACACTAACTTGGTTTTAGACTTTTGTCACTTGACGCAATATTATCTCCTCACGTACAGTAAAAAATATATGTAAGTGACTTATATGAAGCAAATTAATAAATATTTTAATCAAACGGTATTGAATTAATATTTGATTAGATTTTATCTATGAATTAATTTGGGAATTTACCTACAGTAGCACTTTTGAAATGCTGGTTTTTTGCTGTCAATCTTTCTGTTAAGAACAAATTACAAATAGATAGCAGCTAAAATTTCGGTAGCAAATAACAAAAATAAACAAATAAACCCCAATAATGCAATAGGAATAAAAAGATTACGAGAAAAAGTCGGTTTTCGTAATAGCCCAGCCATTCATGGCTGGGTAAAAAAAACAAACGAAATAATCAAGGGCGTTCACGCCCTTATAAAAACTTTTTGGAGTGCAACATCCGTGATGTTGCAGTGTTGTATAAAATATCACGGATATTTTACTCCAAAATGCCATAAATGTATAAAATATTACCCTGTGAAATCCCCGTGAAATAAAAAAGATAAAAGCATTTCACCCGAATGAAATATCGAAAAAATAGATTTCACTGGGCAGGCGCGATAAATAAAACAGATAATCCGCCGGCTGGCGGACACGAGGCAAGCGGATATTTTACTCAAAAACGCCATAAATGGCGTGAGATAATTTGTCCCATTTTTTCCTATCCGTAAACGGACAGGCTATTTTTTTTGCATTCGTGGTTATTTTTTCGCATTTCCCTTTTCCACTTCACATTTCACATTTCACAATTCACAATTCACAATTCAAAATTCAAAAACTTGTCCGCCCACTGGCTGATTCACAATTTCCTTCTCCGTTTTCCCTTCTCCCTTCTTCCTTCTCCCATTTTTTATTTTCATTCGTGGTTATTTCTTTTTCAATTTCAAATTTCCATTGTCCAATTTTGATATTTGAGCAAGGGTGTTTGGTTTCGACTTATTAAATTTATAAAGAAAAAATATGGGTTTCCTTGACAAAAAATAAGCGAAGTGAACTTTTTAATCAAATTTATTTGAATAAAAAATTAAATCGGAGCAAATATGAAAAAAACATTGTCAATTATTGCTATCAGCCTTTATTTTGCCGTTAGCCTTTTTGCTGTAAATCAAAATATAAACTTAGAACAATCAAGTCAAGAGATAAACATCATTGAAAATAGTGATACAAAATTTGAGGTAATTCTCAATTTTTCTGAAATAAAAAGTTCAGAAATTGAAACGGAAAAAGGAAATTTTAATATTCTGGAGATTCCAAAGGCATATTACGTAGGGGATGTGGGCGAACCGAAATTGCCTGCTGTAAAAAAATTAATCGAAATTCCATTTGATGCAGATGTTTCGATTGAAGTTCAAGATTTTTCTGTAATGGAATATTCTTTAAGCGATTATTTTATCAATAACGCAATCGTTCCCCAGCAACCATCCATCCCAAAGAATGTCGATCCTGCCACAGTTGAATTTGAATTTAATCAAAGCAAATATTCACAAAATAATTTTATTCAACATCCTCTTGCAAAAGTGGAAATTTTGGGAACAATGCGTGGTATTCGTTTGGCACGCTTGGTTGTTTGTCCTGTTCAATACAATCCTGTTCAAGGAAAAATTAAAGTTTACAATCATATTCGAGTCGAAGTGAATTTTTCCGGCAGCAATATTGCCAAAGCAGAAAACATTCGAGCTGCGACAGCTTCCCCCTATTTTTTACCACTATATAAGTCAATTTTCAATCATAGAGATTATCCCGATCATCCTGACCTGACCACTTATCCTGTTAAATATTTAATTATTTCCGATCCGATGTTTGAAGATGCTCTTCAACCTCTTGTAGAATGGAAAACCCAAAAAGGTTTTACCGTGATCGAAGCATATACAGTTGAAATAGGGACAAGTTATAATCAAATTAAAACTTATATTCACGAACTCTATAATTCGGGAACTCCCGAAGATCCCGCTCCTTCATTTGTTCTTTTTGTGGGCGATACAGGTCAAGTCCCTTCGACAAACGGTACTCAAACCTCGAAAGATACTGATCTTTATTATTGTAGTGTGGATGGTGATTATTTTCCGGAAATGTATTATGGCAGGTTTTCTGCAACCACCGTTGCGCAAGTAGAATCTCAGGTAGAAAAAACTATTTATTATGAAAAATATCAATTTGAAAATCCGAATTTTCTTGATAATATTACCTTAATTGCCGGTGAGGATGTTTCTCACAATCCTTCTCATGGACGACCTACAATTCTATATGGAGCAGAAAATTATTTCAACGAGGAGCATGGATTTGATAACATTCATATTTTTCTGACCTCTTATACGGGCTGTTTTAATCCCACGATTGACGATGGAATTTGTATGATAAATTATACTGCTCATGGCAGCCAAACTTCCTGGGCAGGTCCTCAAATGACGCAGGGAATGGTCAATGACCTTACGAATGTGGGGAAATATCCACTTGCCATTGGCAATTGCTGTCTTTCCGGAGATTTTGGGTATCCCGAATGTTTTGGTGAAACTTGGGCACGAGCCACCGATAATACTACTGGTGAACCAACCGGTTCGATCGGTTATATTGCTTCTGCTCCCTCATCATATTGGGATGAAGATGTTTACTGGGCAGTTGGTGCATTTCCCACGGTTGGAAACGGGCAAGTTCCCCCCATTGCAGAAACCACTTGGGGCGCTTATGATGCTGGTTTTATCACGGATTATGTTACCCAAGATGCTTTGAATTTTTGTGGAAATCTTGCTGTAACCGAAGCTGATAATCAAGGATTTCCCGGATATGCAGGAGCAGAATATTATTGGCAGGCTTACAATCTGCTTGGCGATCCATCCGTAGTAGTTTATATGACGCAAGGGGAAATTAATAATGTAAGTTATATGGATGTTCTCCCAATAGGAGTTAATAGTTTTATTGTTAATGCAAATTCCGGTTCTTATGTAGGAATTTCGATGAATGGTGAACTGCACGGCTCAGCCCTCGCAGATGAAAACGGTGTGGCAGAGGTTGTTTTTGATCAAATCTTTGTTCAAGCAGGTTTGGCAGATATTATCGTAACAAAACCTCAATATCAACCTTACATCGGTCAAGTTCAAGTGGCACCGCTCGAAGGTCCGTTTGTCATTGTGGACAATTTTTTCGTTACCTCCGGAGATGACGATATTATCGAATTCGGTGAAGATGCTACAATGGATGTGAGTTTGAAAAATGTGGGTGTGGAAATGGTTCTGGGATTGAACATGGAACTTTTTATCGAAGATGATTACATCACACTCACAGATGATGAGGAATTTATCGGTGATATTGACTCTAGCGAAGTTGTAACCTTCGAGGATGCATTTGCTTTCTCAGTTGCAAATGATGTCCCTGACGATTATAGTTTTACTTTTGATGCTGTTATGACAGATGTAAATGACTCCACCTGGAATGCTCAATTAAATCTGACTGCATATGCCCCGATTGTTTCAATCGGCTCAGTTGCAGTGAACGATGGCGATAACAATCGGCTCGATCCTGGTGATGTAGCCGATTTGAATGTAATTCTCCAAAACTCAGGTGGAGCAAAAGTTCATAACATCGAAGCAATTTTGTCCTATATTTCCGGTGATGATAATATAACCATAAATGAAGATACTGGAAATCTTGATACAATTTTGGCAGGAGATAGTGGAATCGTAACTTTCAATGTAACGGTTTCTGATGACGCACAAATTGGAGATCTGGCAGAATTTCAGATCAATATTTCTGCAGATAATGAATATGCAACTATACAGGAATTTTCTCTCAATATCGGACTGGTCATTGAGAGTTTTGAAACCGGTGATTTTTCTGCATTTCCTTGGGAATTTGGAGGTAGTGCAGATTGGACGATCAGCACAGATGCCTATGAGGGAGAATATTCCGCTCAGTCAGGTGTGATAAGCCATAATCAAATCACTTCTCTATCCATCACGTTTGATGTTCTTGCAGACGGTGAAATTAGTTTCTGGAAAAAGGTATCAAGTGAAACTAATTATGATTATTTAAAATTCTTTATTGATGATACCGAATTCGGTTCATGGGCT
>JAYEKN010000066.1:15657-23986 GCA_034661015.1 Candidatus Cloacimonadota bacterium | reverse complement strand
AGCAAATTTTTTTAACAGAAGAAATTTGGATTTCATCTGCTTTGTCAATGTTTTTATATTGATTGTAATGGTTTCATTGCTTTAATTTTTTTTGAATACTACGGATATCCACCCCAAAATTTATGAGGAAATTATGTAAATTATTGATGTAGCTACATTGCCCGTGATAGAAAGAATAGCCGAGTCCACTCGGAAAAGGGGGAGATGCAAAAAAATAAGTTATCTGTTTTCTTGACGAAAAATTGTGCTAATTTGATATTAGCAAATAATAAAATAAATCGGAGGATATGATGAAAAGGATTTTAATCGGATTAATTATTTCGGTTTTAATTGTCAGTTCGCTTTCACTAATCGGTTGTGGAAAGAAAGAAGAAAAGAAAATACCCGCCAAGACCGAGAAAAAAGTTGTAGAAAAAAAGGAACCGATTGAGAAAACTCCCGTAGCAAAAAAACAAGAAAAAACACCTTCTCAAATTGCAAAGAAAAAAACTCCTATTGAGCACAAGCAGCCAAAAATCGTGCTCGAAGAAAAAAAATATGAATTACAACTTGTTGCCAGAAAAGACTATTCCCGGGTTGAAATTGAAAAAAGAAGATTGGAAAAGTATGGCTATAATGTAAAAATTTCAAACACCAAAAAAAACGGTGAAACCTATTATCGCCTTCGCCTAGTTGGTTTGTACACACCTTCACAAGCCAAAAAAGTAGGAGATAAAATCAAGAAGCAGTTTCCTTCTATAGAAGATTATTGGATTCAAAAAGTGAAGTAATAATTTTGGAAAAAGGAGAAGGGAATACAGGCAACGATTTGGATTCAATTTAATTTCTCGAAATATTTTATCATGAAATCTTTTCGTGTTTTTCCGTGCCTGCCCCGTGAAATCCTTTCTATCTTTTATTTCACTGGGGTGTTTCGTGGTAAAAAATGAGAAACTCGAGTCGGACGAACTTCTTTTCCGTTCGACTTGGGTTTCGAACGTCGGAGCCTAGTTCTCGAATTACTTTATCATGAAATCTTTTCGTGTTTTTTCGTGGTAAAAAATGAGAAACTCGAGTCGGACGAACTCTTTTTCCGTTCGACTTGGGTTTCGAACGTCCGAGTCGAGTTCTCGAAATATTTTATCATGAAATCTTTTCGTGTTTTTCTGTGCCTGCCCCGTGAAATCCTTTCTATCTTTTATTTCACTGGGGTGTTTCGTGGTAAAAAAATGTTTTAATATGAAACAAAAAACAAATTCATTCCGCAGCTGGACGATTATCAATCTGAATAATTTCCGATATAATATCGAACAGATTAGGCAGAAAATTCCTTCCAAAACCGCAATAATGCAGATTGTGAAGGCGGATGCCTATGGACACGGTGCTACTGAAATCGCCAAAGAAGCAGAACGAATCGGCTGCAAATGGTTTGGGGTGGCAAACTCCGATGAAGGAGTTCTGCTCCGTTTGGAAGAAATAATTGGGAGAATCCTGATCCTTAGCCCATCATTCAAAACAGATATTGATGATATTATTAAATACAATATCACGCCTTCAATTTCTGATCTGAATTTTGCCGCGAGCTTGAACACCTCCGCCGAAGAAAAAGAAATTATTCTCAAAGTTCACATAAACTTTGATACGGGAATGGGACGCGATGGCTTATTGTGGACAAATGCCAAAGAAATTGCCGGCAAATTTTTAGCATTTTCACATTTGGAAATCGAAGGATTATTTTCCCACTTCACAAATAGTGAGCAGTTTGATTCGGATTTTCCTCAAATCCAGTTTGACCGTTTTAAACAGGTTGTATCCGAATTTGAATCCGTAGGTATTGAACCGCAAATCAAACATATTTCAAATAGTGCGGCAGCCGTAAATTTCCCCCAATTTAATCTTGATCTGATTCGACTCGGTATTATGAGTTATGGCGTTTATCCCAATCCTGAATTGAAAAATAAAATCGAACTGAAACCAGTGATGAAATTTCAATCTAAAATCGGGCAAATAAAAATACTACCCGCCAATCATGGCGTCAGTTATAACAGAACATTCTCAACCACAAAAGATACAAAAGTAGCAGTTATTCCCATTGGTTATGGAGATGGCTATGCTTTCATGCTCTCGAATCTTGGCAAAGTGGTTATCAGAAATCGGATTTGTCCGATTCTCGGGCGAGTTACGATGGATATGATAATTGTGGATATTTCAAATTTAGAAAATGTGGAAGTAGGCGACAATGTTACCCTTTTGGGCGATGAAATCAATCGTATTTGTAGTGCCGAAGAACTTTCTGCGCTTTACAATGGATTGAGTTATGAAATATTATCCAATCTCGGCAGAAGAGCTCAGCGGATATTTGTTATGGGAGAAGCGAAATCAACAATCGAGCCAATTTCACGCAGAAATTTTATCCCGTTTCCACACGATGACTTTTCAGATCAAAAATTGGAAAAAATCATACAAGTTTCCCTTAATCAACGCTTGAACAGTAGCGAAATTGGAAGGAATGTTTTCCATCAAATATTGAAAAATCTTTTTTCATCTTCGGATAAGGGGATTTCCATCAAGAAAAAATTTTGTCATTCCATCAAATTTCTTCCGGTTAATAACAATTCAATTGATAGGAACAAATTCTATTGCGCCCAGACTCGGCTCAGTTATTTCAAAAGATTAACTAATGAAAAATTCAAAATCGTTTGTGCAACCGGCAAAAATGATCTGGAGCAATATTTCTTGAAGTCCGATGTTGAATATCGCTGGCTTTTGGATTTTCATCCTAACTTATTACATTCATTTGAAATTGATAAAATAATGATCAACGATATTGTTTTAAATCATAGATTAATTAATAATGGGAAAAAAAAGAATCTGGAATTTGAATGCTATCATCGTTCATTAAGCAATTTGCAAGGCGAAGAAGTAAAATTTACGATCGATACGAAAACTTATTATCCAAAATCAAAACATCAATTGGCAGTTTATTTATCTGAAATGACAAAAGAAATTTCTATTGAATTTGACTACTCTCAAGTCAATATAAAAAATGCGGAAACAGTTTCGATATTTACCGGAAAGGAAAAATATCCGCAAGAAATTAGCAAAGATGGCAAAATTATATTACAAAGTAAAGAAAATGAATGGTTCTTTCCAAACAGCGGCGTTGTATTTGTTTGGTAAAAAATTGAACCACAAAATAAACGGAAAAACACCAAAAATGGCGATAGAATTTTTCATGCATTTTCGTAATCATAAAATCTTTCTTTCGTGTAATCCCGTTCCTTCGGTGGTATGACAGGAGAATAAATGGTTTCAAAAGCACAAAAAATCAGATTGGGAATTTTTGTTATTACTGCCTGCGTCCTGCTTTTTGCATTGATTGCATTGATCGTGGGTAAATCATTATTGAACAAGCAGGATACATATTATATTGCTTATAAAAACGTCTCGGTTGCAGGATTAAATGTTGGTGGAGCGGTGCAATATCATGGGATTCGCATTGGGCGTATTGAGGATTTGACCATTGACCCCAAAGATGTCTCCACAGTAATCGTTACATTAAGCGTGAAGCAAGGAACCCCAATCAAGAAGGATGTAACGGCAGTTCTCGCTGCCGTTGGGATCACCGGCTTAAAAAAAGTCGAACTTATCGGGGGAGATATTCGGGCTGAAAATCTTAAACCGAATTCATATATTACCGCTGGTAAATCCACTTTGGATAAAATAACCGGCAAAGCGGAAGTGATTGCGGAAAAAGTTGAGGTTATTTTGAATAATTTAGCCAAAATGACCGGCGGAGAAAATAAGGAAAATATTGAGCAAGTAATTGACGAAACAAGAAAATCATTAACTAATCTGAATGATATTTTAACAGAAAATCGGGCAAACTTTAATAGCTCTATGCAAAATGTATCTGTTATTTCAGAAGAATTTGCTTTGCTTATGAAAAATATCCGCGAAAAATCAGCACAAATTGATATGGCAACAATAAATGAAACGATAAATAACATTGATATGACAGTGAAAGAGCTGAACCTTTCTGTCAAAAATATCAATTATACTTTTGGAGAAAGCCGAGAAGATATTGTATATTCTATCCGCCTTCTCAAAGAAACAATGCAGAATTTAAACGAATTTTCCCGTCTAATTGCCGAAGACCCATCTAATATATTTAAAAAGCGCGGTTCAACTAATTACTTTGGAGGTAGTGGAGAGTGAAAACAAAAATATTCCAAACAATGAATCTCAAAAATAAGATTTTTTTGATTGTTCTTCTGCTGATTGTCATTTCCTGCGGACAGGCAAAATATGCTCGATTTTATGTTTTGCAATATAAACCCCTGCCAATCACAGAACTCAAAATTGAAAAACCTTTTCCCTATAATATTGTCGTTGACGAATTTCAGACAGATCGTACTTACGATAATTCGCGTATTGTTATCCGCCATTCTGCTCACGAAATATTCTATGATCAATTTAGTTTGTGGGCGTTGCGTCCGCAAAATGCAATAACAAATCTGCTGGTTAATCATATTAATACCTTGGGAATTGTTGAAAATTGTAAGCTACGTTATCTTGAGTTGACGCCTGATTATAAGATAAAAGGAACTATCAAAAAAATCGAAAAATACGAAAATAATCTGATTATCCGAGCCGATTTGCAAATCGAAATTCAGTTCATTGATCTGAAAACGAACGATGTGGTTTTTACAAAAACTCTCACTTCATATACAAAATTGTACACAAACAGTATGAGTTATTTTACAAAAGTCCTTAGTGATAATCTGAATATTGAATTTAATAGTTTTATAGAGGATATGATAACCTATTTTAAATTACAAAATAAATCAGAATAAGAATTGGAGGAACCATGAAAAAAATAATAACTTTATTGCTTTTTATTTTTATCACATTTAATATCAGTTTTTTGTGTGCTGACGATTATGGATATAATTCAACTTGGAACACAGATCCCGCTAAAATTCAATTGGAGAAGGAAGGTGTGGATGATCAGATTGGGTTGGGAAGAATTTTTGTTCCTGCAATTTCCGAAAAAGAACAAGAGCCATCCTATTATATCTACCAAGATGGGCAAATTGTAAAAAGTGAGTGCCTTATAGGAAAAAGCGTGTTTGTTGAGCCCGGTGAATACACTGTAGTTCTGGGTTCTGCTGATACAAAAAAAAATCTAATCCATAAAAAGATTACAGTTACAAATGAAGGCACCACAATTGTTCCGGTTACTTGGTCTGGTTTGATAGTCCGAATTATTGATGAAAGCAGATCGTATTTGCGTGAACCCTACGAGATTTATCAACTCCGAGAATATTCGGAAAGCATCGGAATGAAATATAGTGCAGATGAGGATGAACAGGGAGAAAAACAGGATACATGGTTGCTGAAGCCCGGAATTTATAAAATTATCAAATATAAAGAAACTCCAAAAACATATATCAATTTTACCACCGTGAGGGTTTTGGAGAGTGAATTAACTGAAATAACTATTGTAATGAATAGTAACGATAATTTTATCGGAGCTGGCATCTTACCTGAAATGGTGGATATGTTTAAGAAAAGAGAATGGCAAAGATACACCTCCCTTTCCGGAAGTTTTATGCTTACGAGTGATAATACCGCAAGCAAGGATGGGAATAATACAAATATTACTCTAAGTACAAATTTGGAAAATGAAATAAAACTGGACAAATTCCCTTATTATTTTGATTCGGGACAGAATTTATCCCTTGGATTCAGCAAGGAACAAAACCAGGATTTTCGTGTTTATTCAAATAGAATCCAAATTCCTACTCAATTTATTTATTATTTAATTGAGTCCTTCGGTATTTATAGTCGTTTTCGATTAGAAACAAATATTTTTCCAAACACTTCCTATTTTTCCAGTGAAATGGCTACTGTTTATAAATGTAATGTAAAGGGGGATACAATTGACATTTTAACAAATATTAATGATATCCAGACTGCTCCGTCCTTTATGCCTGTAAATTTGGAAGAGGGGTTTGGGCTGAATGTACGATTAATAAGAAGCAGTTCTCGAAGCGATCTCACTATCAAGGCTGGGTTGGGATTGTCTCAAACCTTTAATAATGATGTTTATGAAGAAATTACCACAAGCTCCGATAGCACAAGAAAATTTCAGGAACTCGAATCAATTAATCTGAGTGGTATTGAAGCAACTGTTAACGGAGATTTTAAATTATCCAACAACATCACTTACAATATCGAACTATATACTCTTTATCCATTTGATGAAAATAGGTCGCAAAGGTATCGAGCGGAAAACACAATTGATTTCAGATTCTCTAATTTTCTATCTTTGAACTATACGTTAACTCTTAGCAAAGGTGATAAAGATTGGACTGTGCAAAACCACAACCTTTCGCTTGACCTAACATTTATTTCATTTTAAAAACATGGGAAACGGAGAAATAAATACGGAAAAAGATTTCCATATTCCGTTCTCCGTTTTCCGAATTCCATCTTAATATGGCTCTAATTGAATTCAAGAATAATACTTTTTTCTTAAAAGGCTTTTTAAACAAAAACAATGCTGAAAAGGTGTTTGAAAAGGCAGAATCATTTCTTCAAAAACACGAATCTGACCAGCTAATATTTGATCTTAAAAATCTTGAAAATATTGATAGTGCAGGAGTTGCAACTCTCAATCAGATTCAAGATAATGCTAAAGATATTTCGGTATCAATAAAATTTCAAAACATTTCAGAAAAGGTTCAAGATTCCCTGAAAACATTTTCCTCTGAAAATTTACCAACCCTCGACTCATCTAAAAAAAAGGCGGGTATCTTCGAAAACGCGGGGGGGAAAATATTTGAAATGTTGGATAAAATCAAAGCATTTGTCTATCTAACTGCTGATATGTTTTATTGGGGAATTGGTGGTCTGTTCTCAAAAAAAGGACAGAGGAAGGGCGAATTCGTCAACCAAGCAAATTTGGTGGGAGTGAATGCCTTGCCAATCGTAGCGCTTATTTCCTTTCTCGTGGGATTTATCCTTTCCTTGCAATCCGCTCAGCAATTGAGACAATTCGGGGCAAATATTTTTGTAGTTGATCTGATAACAATTTCCATGACACGAGAAATGGCACCTTTGATGACTGCCATTATTTTGGCTGGTAGAAGCGGCTCGTCCATTGCTTCGGAACTGGCAACAATGAAAATTTCAGAAGAAATTGATGCAATGAAAACCATGGCTCTAAATCCCATCAAATATGTAGTTTTGCCAAAACTTTATGCAATGACAATTGCAACTCCCCTCCTAACCGTAATGGCAGATATTGTCGGAATATTGGGCGGATTTCTGGTCGGAGTGATGTTCCTGAAAATAGGAGCTGCTGCTTTTGTAGATAGAATGGCTTCGGTAATGGTTTTGAAAGACGTGATAACACTTTTAGTAAAAAGCATTGTGTTTTCGTGGATAATTACAATTGTTGGGATATTTTACGGTTTGCAAACCGAAGGTGGAGCAGATGCTGTGGGGCGTTCGACCACTTCTTCCGTTGTTATGGCAATTTTTATGGTTATCGTGGCTGATTCGGTTTTAGGTTTACTTTTCTACTAAAAATGAATAATATAATCCAAGTAAGAGATTTAATTACAGAATATAACGAGAAACGGATTCTCGACCGGATATCTCTCGATGTACCCAGAGGAAAAATATTTGTGATTCTCGGAGGAAGCGGCTGCGGAAAAACCACCCTGCTGAAGCATATAATCGGGCTTTTGTATCCGGTTTCAGGCTCTATAAAATTATTTAACGAGGAGATTATCGGTATGGAAGAAGATGATTTTGACAAAATTCTTATCCGTACCGGAATGTTATTTCAAGCGGGAGCTTTGCTCAACTCCTTGACAATTCGGGAGAATGTAGCAATTCCTTTACGGCAGCATACTGATCTTTCGGAAGAATTAATTCAAAGGATTATTCGCATAAAGTTGCATCTCGTGGAGTTAGATCACGCAATTGACCTTCATCCTTCAGAACTTTCCGGTGGAATGCAAAAAAGAGCAGCCCTTGCCAGATCTCTTGCTCTTGACCCGGATATTCTTTTTTGCGATGAGCCTTCTGCCGGTTTGGACCCCATCACCTCTGCTGCTATTGACGCTCTTCTGATAAAATTAAAAGAGCAGTTGAATATGACAATCGTAGTCGTTACCCACGTTATAGAAAGTGTGCGCAGAATCGCCGACGAAATAATTTTTCTCGATAAAGGCAAAGCTTTATTTAGCGGAAATTTTGAAGAAGCAAAGAAATCAGAAATTCCTCAGTTGCAACAATTTTTTAAATTATAATAATTAGTGTCTGTCCGTAAAGT
>JAYEKN010000066.1:11013-15557 GCA_034661015.1 Candidatus Cloacimonadota bacterium | reverse complement strand
CTTTTCGAGAAGTAACGGACCATTCCGTGACGAATTGAAAAAATTATCTATTAAGTTAAGTAGCGTTATAATTGTAAGTTGGAAAAACTTAAGTCAATCCCCCAGCTGGCGGATTAACTCAAGATTTTCCTAAAACGAGTAGAAAGTATTTTTAATTCCCTAATTTTGATTGCTTGATCTTTTATTACAATTTGAAAATAACCTGAAAGGAGCAAGATAATGAAAGATTACATAAAATTTAGATTTTCAATTATTTTTATTATTATCGGAGCAGTTATATTGTTCGTTTCAATAATTGCAAACTCATTTTCTTGGTACACTTTGATTTCATTATTATTTACAGCTTTTATTTTATTCATTTTAAGAAGGACATAAATAAATATTGAACCATTTACTATTAAGGAGCAAAATAATGAAAAAAATATTAGTAATTTCGATTTTTATGATTCTCATTTCCACTTTATCTTATGCAGAAATCCCCAGAGATTTGTTTCACAAAACAAATAGTCCGGCAGGATTTTTTAGGATGAATTCACGTGCAGATTCTCTTCACTCTTACGATGCACTTTCCTATGAAATCAATCTGCAAATTTTTCCTTCCGACCATTCCATTTGCGGAAATGTTCTCGCAAAAATTCAATCCAAAGAAAATAATTTGACTGAAGTCTCTTATGAATTGGAACAGTTGAACGTTGATTCGGTTTTCGTCAACGGAACTCTCGCGGATTTTACTTATGACGATCACATCGTTACTATTGAACTGGATCAAGGTTATAATCTTGATGATACGCTCTCCACCCGTGTTTATTATCAGGGATTCCCAACCCAAAGCAATGACGTTTATAATACGGGAATTTACTGGCAAAATCACATATTTACTTATTCCGACCCGAATGGAGCACGCTATTGGTGGGCCGGTTACGATCATCCCTGGGATAAAGCTTTTACAAAATTAAATCTTCGTGTACCGGAAGATATGCTCGTGGCAGCAAACGGAATCCTCGTTGATGAAATCGTTCACGGTGATGGTACAAAAACATTTTTCTGGAATAATACCGACAAAATCGCAACATATTTGGTTTCATTCTCTACCGGGAACTATGAAACTTTTGAACAAACTTATGAAGATCTGCCACTTATAAATTATGTTTACCCTTACCATCTCAGTTCGGCTCAGAATGATTTTGCCTGCGTTCCCACCGCCTTGGGAGTTTATGAAAACCATTTCGGCGAATATCCTTTTCAAAAATACGGTATGGCAGAATGCGGTATCTTTGGAGGATTAGGTGGGATGGAGCATCAGACAATGACTTCGATCGGGAGCGGCTTAATAACCGGAACCGGCACTTACGAGCTGATATTTGTTCATGAATTGGGGCATCAATGGTTTGGTGATTGTCTTACCCCGCTTACTTGGAAAGATGTGTGGCTCTCCGAAGGTTTTGCCACATATTCCGAGGCTCTGTATGTGGAAGCCACACAGGGATTTGAAGCGATGTGCAATTATGTTTATTCCTCTTATCACACCTATTACTTAAACTGGGCAGGCTCAAATAATTATACAATTTACGATCCGCCTTACAGCTCATATTTCACACCGGCAACTTATGAAAAACCCGCATCCGTTTTGCACATGCTACGGCTAATGGTGGGTAATGAAACTTTTTTTGAGATTCTCCAAACCTATGTGGATGAATTTAAATACGGTTGCGTGATTACCCCTGATTTCGTGGAAGTTTGTGAATCCGTGAGCGGAATGGAACTCGAAGAATATTTTGAAGGATGGATCTATGGAAGCGGGATTCCAAATTTTGAATACTACTTTTTGAAAACCGAAATTGATAATGAGCCCGGATTGATCTTTCTCGGTCGTTCGCAATGCTCCACTCAAACTTCTTTCACAATGCAAATCCCATTGTTTGTAGAAATTGATGAGCAGGTAGATTCCGTTCTGATTGATGTAGAGAATGAATTCGTTCAGACTGATTGTAGCTATCTTGTGCAAAATTTTCCCGGTGAAATTAGCGTGGAATATGATCCGCACAATTGGATTTTAGATCGGGGGCACTCGGAAAAAAGACCAGCTCTAAATGGTGCTTATCCCGGGGATGGGCAGGTTATTTTGTTTTGGGAAGAATTTGATGAAAATTCACTATTTGACGATTGGGATTACAAAATTTATCGGAAAACAGAATCTCAGAATGAATACGAGGAAATTATGCAAGTTCAGAATGCAACGAGCTGCCTTGATGAAACAGCAGAAAACGGGGAAAGTTATGATTATGTGATCAGTGCCTACCATTTTGAAGCACCGGGCAACTTGTGGGAAACAGGTTTTTCAAATTCTATTAACGCCTCCCCGATTCCATTTCCTATGGAAGATGGCATTCTGCTCGTGGATGAAACCAGAGATGGCAACGGCACACCGGCTAATCCTGACGATGCAACGGTGGATAGTTTTTATACTTATGTTTTACAGGGATATGAGGTTACCGAATTTGATTACGTTTCACAGAGTCCGCTTGATTTGGAAACCTTATCACATTATTCCACCATTATCTGGATAGACGATGATGCATCGCAGAATTATATTGGTGATGAAATTAATAAGCTATGTTCCGTAATTTTAAGCGGCGGGCACGTGCATATTTCAGGCTGGAAAACAGTTGATTATATTCCCGATTCCTTCTTGAATGATTTTGCTCATTGCGGTTCTGCTCAACTTATTCCCGAATTGGATTTCCTCGGTGGCATTCCCGAAGATGATTATCCTTATATTGATGTGAACGGAGATATTATTCCGCAGTTAGGCGACAAATGGATGTATGTCGGTTCATTTAGCGATGCGGAAAATGTCCTCTATCGTTATGATTCAGACTCAGGAGCTCACGCGGATATTCCCGTTGGGGTTGTGAATGATATGGATGACAAAAATACTGCGGTTCTCGGCTTTCCTCTTTATTTCATGAACGGGGAAGATGTAACGGAATATTTCGAGCATTTGCTCACAGATTTTGGCGAAGAATCTGGTGTTGGTGGGCAATATAATCACCCTGTAACCGTACTGCACCAAAATTTCCCCAATCCGTTTTCCTCGACAACCAAAATCGAATTTAATCTTAAGCAGGATTTGAACAACGTCTCTCTAAAAATATTCAATTTGAAGGGACAGCTCGTGAAGGAATGCACTATCCAAAATGATGATAATGGAACAAAACTAAAGAATAATTATACTATTTGGGATGGGAAAAACAAATTTGGTAAAATGGTAAGTAGCGGAATTTATCTGTATAAATTGGAAACCGACAATTCTTTCCAAACAAGGAAGATGCTTTTGGTGAGATAGAAGCGCTGTATTCGAGTAATTTCAAAGCAACTTACGAATTGTTGTAAACCTCAATCCGTAAAGTAGCCTTTTCGAGACGTCACGGACCACTCCGTGACGAATTAAAAAAGTTATCTATTAAGTTAGTTTACGTTATGTTTGTGAGTTACGAAAACTTGAGTCAAGTTCAAAAAAACGGAAATCAACTCAATATTTCCCTTTACGGGCAGACTCTAATTATTGAATTTATCTACTATTTCGGAAAGATTATCAATTGTATTAATATATTCCTCAAAGAACTCAACCATATTATCCCCTTTCAAATCAAATTTTTTAGTTTTATAAGAAAGTGCTTGGTAAATTCTTGTTAAATCAGTTAATAATAATGTTTCGCTCTGGTCAATTAAATCAATTTTTCTAGTGGGAATTTGTTCATCTTTTAAAACAAGAATTGCTTTTAAAACAGGGATGATGCTGGAAACCGAGTTTTTTACAATGTTTGCAATTAAATTTCTGTTGCCGATATTTTCGATAAATGCCAACCTTAGAATAAGTAATTTGCCTTTCAGTTCACGCTCCGCTTGTAAACGCAAATATTCATTTTGGATAGTCAATTTTTCAAAATAATCTTCCCCGAGGATAGTTTTGTGGTTTGACTTTATATCCAAAAACTCAATGGGAAATGTATCAAGTGAACTATCAATATATTCTTTTGACAGAAATAAAGGAGAGGCAACTCGTTTTTTATTTAATTTTGCCACCACATTCTTTGCCGGAATAAGATTTTTCAATTTCAAATCTTTCAGGATTATGGCAGCATTTATATTTGATGTCTGCGAATTAAAATCATCCGTTATTGCACTACCATAAATAGAAACGGATAAAATATGGTCATTAAAAACTTCCTTATAAGATTTGACGATTTCGTTGAATAATTCTTTTCGATCTTTAATTTTCATAATATTTTCCTTTGTTTTATTGGACACTGCTACGCCTTTACAAAGTATTTCAAAGCCTTATACAAATTCAGGCGGGAAGTGTTTGGTTAACATAATTTTCTTGATTTATTTTGTTGTCATTTTCTTTGTCAATTTTTACCACTAGAAAATTAGACAGATTACCCATTAACCTATATTTCGCATTTTACAAAATTCGCACGGCTATTACGTGAGTTACGGATTTAGCCACTACACCAACTATGCTACGAGATTAAATAGTG
>JAYEKN010000066.1:4246-10913 GCA_034661015.1 Candidatus Cloacimonadota bacterium | reverse complement strand
CTACTTTACGGATGCACTCTAAATAATAATTTTTGACACAGACAGATTTCCATAATCTATATTGAGTTCTTCATCCGCCAACAGGCGGATGAACTGCTTCCGGTTCTCCCGGCTTTCGTAAACCCCGTAGGATATTTATCCAACGGGGTAAACGAATTGTATTCGCATGCCGTTTTTTGTCCTCCATTTTCCATCAATTTATAAAATTCCAATGGACTTTAAAACTTGAACTGATTCCATTTATTGGCATCTCCGGACTCATAAAATAGGGCTGATTTGTCATGTTTTTGAAAACCGCAGAAATGGTGAACTCATTTATTTTGAAGCCGAATTCAAAATCAAAAAAAACTTGGATAGGTTCTTCATAAAAATTTGAGTTTCGATAATTCTGCATTAGGCTTGTTTGAGTTTTTACAAAAGCAAAATTGTGATAACCGAGCGATTTTTGGATATTCCAAAACAGCTTTCCGCGAATATCAGGACGGAGAACGAATTCGTCCGGTTTTTTTTGTAAATCGCAAGAACATTTGATTTTATTTTGTAAAGTGAGATAACTAAAATCAACTTCCCCAGCTAAGTTCACACCATAAATTGTATATTTTTCTGAAATTTCAAAAGATGCATGATATTGCATATCATTACGGATTTCATTAATATAAGAGGTAAGTTCAAGATTGATATTATGGTTGGAAAATTCAAACTGACAATCTAAAAATATGTTTTCCCTTAAATGTAAATCAATTTTTCCGGGTGCGGACAAATACTGAATATTTTCTTTTCTCGTACCCACAGAAAGGTTTGAGGAAAAATTTTCGTTTATTAGGATTTCAAAAACGAGCTTCGGATTAATATATGTTGTGTCCGGTCGGGTTTTATGATGGACTTCATTATAAATGGTCATTTTGTAAAAATTGCTGAAAAATCCGGGAGAATTTATCTTAAAAAGTCCATAATAATCTGTAATCGTGCTTTGATTTTCATAAACATTATTATCCGCTCTAAGCAAAATATCTGTCTCGTAATTCGGGATAGGCAAGAAAAAACCGATTGCAATTTGATTGCGTTGATAATCAAATTCATTACTAATCGTAGAATCTGGTTCTTGCAAAATATTTTTACCTATTTGATTCATATAAGAAATTGTAAGGATGCTATCCAAGAGGGAGGTTGCGAAAATATTTGTATAAGTATCATTTTTTAGAGGAGGAAATTCGGAGGCAGGAAAAACATTATTGTTGGAGAATTGTTTTAGAAAATTGTATGAGATTTTATATTCTGCAAATTTTTTTTGAATTTGAATAACAAGGGCGTCAAAAAAATACCGATCATTCGCTGGAGTTTGCTCTTTGCCGCTATGCATAAAAAAATTTAGATCGAACAAATTCGCAAATTTATTTTTATGAAAATTCACATATTTTTCTTCAAAATTGTAAGAACCTTTGGAGAAATGTAATGCTGATAAAGTTGCCAGGAATTCTGTCTCAATAGGATAAAATTCTTCTGTGTCCCTACTTTCTCGCAAATTATAATAATTAAGCAAATCCAGTAAATCCGCATTATGAAGATAAAAATTGTTCAATTTCAAATTATAGATAGAGTAATTGTCATTCTGATAGGGAAGCGTGTAAAATCTGTTACCTCTGCTAAAATAGGAATTCGTGCGAAAGGTTTTGTTTTCAATTGTGTAAAAAGAATTCTCGAGAGATCGCACTTTTTCCTGCACCTCTCGGAGGGGAATAACCGAAATTTTCAAACTATCTGTGCTGTCCGAAACAATAGAAGTTTGCAAAGAGTCAAAAAGTTCTATATTGGGCGAAGTCGAAATAGCGGAATCGATCAAAGTGGAATCTACGAAAACGGAATCAATAAAAATTGTCGAATCAGGAGGGATTATTTCTGCTGAACTATCAAGCGAATCAGGTTTTTGCACAGAATCACTTTCAGCAGAAAAGCCGATGACTGTGGCATAAAAAGAAAGGAGAATTATAAAAAAAATTACGCTGAACTTGAATTTACTAATTATAACCATTTGTTCTCCTTATACCACAAATACGTTTTTTTTACAGCCTGATCAAGCGAGTATTTTGGCTCGAAACGTAATGTGGTTTTTGCTTTCTCAATACTGCACAGCCAATATTGTTCTTTCATTTCCCTAACTTTTTGAAGATTCAAAGTCGCTTGAGTTTTGCTAAAACATTTTTTAAATTCATTTAAAAAAGCGATTAAACGGATGAGCAAAAAAGGAATATGAATTGTTAAAGCGAACTTGCCTACTGCATTTTTCACAGAATCAATAAAATCATCGAGAGAGTAAATTTGCCCATCACCGGCATTAAATATTTGTTTAGATGCTTCCGAACTTTCTGCAGCTGCGATGAGGAGCTCGACCAGATCTTCTATAAATATCAGGCTGATACATTTTGCATGCAAGCCCGGGTATGGAGCGATGTGCTTTTCCACAAATTTAAAATAATTAAAAAAATCTGTATCATTCGGTCCGAAAACGCTAACCGGACGGATAATCGTCCAAGGGATTTTTGCATATTTTTGGATAATTTTTTCGGCAGCGAGTTTGCTTTTGCCATAATATGAAATTGGATTGCAGGATTCAGCTTCGGTTTTGTTACTTTTGCTGTCTGCCGGACCTTCTGCGGCTTGGGAACTGAGAAAGATGAATTTTTTTAAAGGCAGATCGTTTACTGCTCGAATTATTCTTTTTGTCAGATCTACATTTGCAATGAAATATTTCTCTTTTGATATTTCCTTAACTTTTGCAGCAATATGAAAAACAAAATCCGCTCCCAAACACGCTTGCCGAATTGATGAAACCGAATCATAATCTATGTAAGCGAATTTAACGGGTAGATTTTTGATGGATTCCAGATTGGATGTTTTCCGAACCATGCAGGTAACATCGTAATCCATTTTGATAAGAGTTTTGGTGAGGTTACTTCCTACAAATCCGTTCGCACCTGTTATACATACTTTTTTGCGTTTCATATTTTTTTGTTCATCTTATTCATTATCAGAAATATTTTTGGCAGCCATTTCACCAGCCACATATCCGGTTGTGAATGCTGCCTGCAAATTGTAACCGCCTGTATCACCGTCAATATCCAGAACTTCGCCGGCAAAAAACAATCCTGAAATGATTTTCGATTCCATGTTTTGAGGATCAATCTGCTTCAAATCCACACCGCCGGAAGTAACGATTGCTTCTTTCAGAGGTCTGGTGCCGGAAAGAGTAAATTCCAAACCTTTCAGGCATTCCACCAATTTTTGTCTTTCATTTTTGGATATTTCTGCAATTCGCTTCTCAAGATTAATTCCGGCAAAATTTCCCACGACTGCAATTAGTTGGCTGGGAAGCAATTGAGCAAGAAGAAATTCAAATTTTTCTTTTCCGTGTTGATCCGCTTCTCGGATAATTCGATTATGCAATTTCTCTTCGGAAAGTGCCGGCTTCAAATCAATTTTTAAAATAAGATTTTTGCGATTTATTTCCGTTTTCAATTTTCTGCTTAGTTTAAGAGCGATAGAACCATCCGCTCCGAATTCTGTGAAAAAAAACTCTCCGAATTCCTCGGCTAATTTTTTTTTATCGGAAAATATTGCCACGGAAACGTTTTTTAAAAGCAGATCCACAATTTTCGGTGGTACATTTTTCAGACAAAGGGGAACGAGAGCCGGATAAATGGAGGTAATATGATGCCCACTTTTACGGGCAAGTTTACATCCGTCGCCGTCTGAACCTGTTTGTGGATAAGAAGCACCGCCGGCAGCAAGGATAACTTTGTCGGCAAGAATTACTCCCTCAGAGGTAATTACCCCACCGACTTTGTTTTTATAATGCAAGATTTCTGTTGCAGAACGTTCAAACTGCACTTCAACATTATTTCTTTTCAGATAAAATTTCAATGTATCCACCACATCCCACGCATTCATAGATTTGGGATAAATGCGTCCTCCCGATTGTTCGGTAAGTTGTAAACCAAGTTTTTTTAGCAGTTTGATTAAATCCGAATTGAAATATTTGTGGAATCCGTTTATGAGAAATTTGCCGTTCCTACCGTAATTTTCGATGAAAGTAGCAATTTTTGGTTCGGTGTTTGTGAGGTTGCATTTTCCTTTTCCGGTAAGGGAAAGTTTGAGCCCGAGTTTGTTTTTCTTTTCGAGCAGGACAACCTTTGCCCCGCATTCGGCTGCTCTACCTGCTGCTATCATCCCAGCTGGACCTCCGCCGATTATGATTATTTTTAATTGATCTTCTTTTGGATTTTTCGCAAAATGATTTTTTTTAAGTGGATTCATTTTATTTTAATTATTATTTTGTTAGTCAATAAATTCATCTACGATATCTGTTTCTTTCCGGTTCTCAGGATGTTAATACAAAATCTTTTGGTAAAATGATTCGACGCAGAAAAACCACAAGTGGAATATAAATGCAAAAACATTCCACAAGGCAAGCACTGATTCGGCAGATAAACGCTGATATTACACTTTTTATAAAAAAATTTTATCTTGCGAAAATCGGTTCTTTCAGCGTGATGTTGTTTATCACATTCATCTGCGTCGAATCCCTACTTTACGGATGGACACTATTTAATATGCTCCAAAGCCTCAATAATATTTTGCGAATTATCACCAATATGCTCAAAATAACGAAGCAGATCAATATACATCAATTCGGAATTCACATCTCCACCTTCCTGAATTCTCTTACGCGATTTTTTCTTTAACTTATTACGAAATAGGTCAATCTCTTTTTCCATCTCATACGCTTGATTCAATTCTGCAAGATGAACCACATTATTTATATTCGCCTTATAAAAGTTGATGAATTCTAGAATCAAATTTGAATATTCCAAAGCATCATTCACAGCGACTTCGGCAAAAATGATTTTTTTATTGTATTTCTTTTGAATAAGCAGAATTAGTCTATAACAGCTATCTGCCACACTTTCCAATTCATGTACAATTCTCATCATTGCGTTGATGTTTTCCCTCGCTACACTGCTTACGGCATCTTTACTGCAATCAACCAAATATTTGGAAATTTCCACCTGCATTTGATCGGTAAGATCTTCTTTATTCTTAATGATTTTCACAAGTTTACTCATATCTTTTGTGGGATTGGTCAAAACTTTTATAAATCTGGTAAACATTCTGTGAGTTACGTCGGCCATTTTAATAATTTCATTTTTTGCTTCGAGGATATTCAACCCGGGAGTATCTTGAACACTAGCAGAAATATATTTTAATTTGTATTGTTGCGGAAGAATGTCTTGCTTTCTCTGTGGGAAAAGTTTTTCGATAAATTTTGCAAACAATGGCACAAAGGGAAGGAAAATCAATGTGTTTGTAATATTAAAAACCGAATGAAAAAGAGCAAGATTCAAGGGAAAATTTTCTTTAACGGCGGAGTCCCAAGGGGCAATCCCCTCGATAAATTTAATGAAATATGGAAAAATAATTAGTATCCAGATTATTCCTAAAGTATTGAAGAAAAAATGTGCTCGAGCCGCTCGGCGCGCGTTTAAATTTGTTCCAATTGCAGCGATATTTGCAGTTACGGTCGTGCCAATGTTTTCTCCCAAAGTCATTGCAGCAGCCATCGGGAAATCTATCCATCCCATATAAGCGAGTGTTACGGTAATTGCCATTGCAGCACTGGAAGATTGGATAATAATTGTCAGAAAAGTTCCGATTCCTATAAAAATAATGATGGATAGAAAACCAAGGTCAGTGTAATTTTGAACAAATTGCAAAATTTCAGGATTGCTATGGATATCCGGAACGGAATTTTTCAGAAACATTAAACCCAAAAACAGAAGGGCAAATCCAATGATAATTTCACCCGTATCACGCAGTGTGCGGGATTTTGCAAAAAGAAAAGGCAGAGAAAGTCCTGCTATTGGTAAGGCTATCGCAGTAATTTTGAATTTAAAACCAACCAGCGATACCAACCATGTCGTTACGGTCGTGCCAATATTCGCGCCCATAATCACGCCGATAGCCTTTACAAGGGTTAGCAAACCCGCATTTACAAAACTGACCAGCATCACGGTCGTGGCGGAAGAGGATTGAATAAAAGCGGTTATAATGATACCGGTTATGACTGCAATCACACGATTTTTCGTCATATAATGCAATATTTTTTGAAGGCGTTCTCCTGCTACTTTTTGCAGTCCATCGCTCATTACCCTCATTCCATAGAGGAACACACCGAGCGAGCCAAATATTTGAAGTAATCTTATTATCATTAGTTTTCCTTTTGGAGTAAAATACCCGTGATATTTTACTTAATGAGCGTCAAGGTTTTGGCAATATCGCCAAATAATATTTTGATTTCATGAAAATACGTGCCGGAACTAACCATATTTTCCAGCAAATCTGTCATTTTTTGTTCTATAAAATTTGCTTCATGTGGATCAGGAATTTGGGAAGATTGCATTTTTATCTTCACTATTTCTCCCAATAATTATTTTTAATATATATCTTTTTCCTACCCCTTGTGGTTTTTAGTCAAGGATTTTGGGTATTTATTCCGAATTATATGATTACAGTAGATTAACAATATGTGTGGTTTAAAAAGATGTTCTTACAGCAGTAATATTAATATTTTGATGGATAACAAGCTGTAAAAATATGCAAGTTTTGTTTTTAT
>JAYEKN010000066.1:0-4146 GCA_034661015.1 Candidatus Cloacimonadota bacterium | reverse complement strand
TTTTTAATCCCCTTTTCGTGATGTTTACAGGGATAGGGGAGTTTTGAGATTTGTTTTTTCGGGATCTGTAAGCTTATCTTTTTTCAATTTCACTTCGGGCAAGCTTGTCGCATTCTTCATTTTCAGGATGACCGTCATGACCTTTTACCCAATTCCATTTTACGTTATGCTTATTGCTAAGTTTATCTAATTTTTTCCACAAATCCATATTTTTCACAGTTTCCTTTTTAGAATTTTTCCAGCCCCTCTTTTTCCAAGAAAAGATCCAGGCAGACATCCCTTGAATTACGTATTTCGAGTCGGAATATATTTCGATATCACACGATTCCTTTAGTTTTTCCAGAGCTTTTATAACTGCGGTCAATTCCATTTGATTGTTTGTGGTTTTGGGTGAGTAACCGGAAATACGTTTGCTGTGATCGTTATGTTTCAGTATCGCACCCCAGCCACCCGGTCCAGGATTTCCGGAACATGCACCATCAGTAAAAATTTTAATCTTTTTCAATTTATCATCTCCTTAAGATAGGACGCAGACGAACGGTGAAAAAATAGAATTTCACAAAAAAATAATTGTAATAATAAAATGAATTTATATTTTGCTCAATGCAAACTTTATCAGAGAAATCAGTCCAATATGCGTTTTTTTTGCTGCGAATAGATCAGATTTACATAATTTTTTATTTATTTGGAATATTGTGTTTATGTGAAAATTGACTGAAATTTGTGTCAAGTAATTAATTTGCGAAACTTTAATAATGGATTCGATAAAATGAATGAAAAAGATGCAGAAAAAAAAATTGAAATACTAAAGAGCAAAATAAATTTCCACTCAAAAAAATATTACGTGGATAATCAGCCCATGGTTTCCGATCGGGAATTCGATAGATTAATGCGTGAGCTTCAGCAGTTGGAACGTGAATTTCCCCAATTTTTTACTGCCGATTCTCCCACCCAGAGAGTTGGTTCGGATATCTCAAATCAATTCCAGACCCGCATGCACGTTTTTCCAATGCAAAGCCTTGGCAATGTTTATTCATTCGAGGAACTTGCCGATTTCTTACAACGCATCAAAAAAAATCTTCCCGAAAAAAAAATCGAATATGTTATTGAACAAAAGATAGATGGTCTGAGCATCAATCTGCTGTATGATAATGGTTTTTTGCAATATGCACTCACTCGCGGGAATGGAATTGAAGGTGAAGACATCACCCCAAACGTGAAAACCATCAGAGATATCCCTCTTAAAATTCCTTATAAAAGCCGTATTGAAATTCGGGGTGAAATATTTCTTTCACATGCAGAATTCAGCAGACTCAATGAAAAACGAGTGCAAGAAGGGAAAAGCAGTTTTGCAAATCCGAGAAACGCAGCAGCCGGTTCGGTCAAATTGAAATCCTCTCTCGATACTGCAAAACGCCATCTAAATGCAATCGTTTATGCGTTGGGTTTCTCTGCTGAAAATAAATTCAAAACCCAGAAACAATTTCTCGAATTTTTACAGGAAAATCACTTTCGGATAAATAAGAACTTCACCCTTGTTAACTCGTTTGCCGAAATGCAAAAATATTGCAATGAATGGGATGAAAAACGGTTTGATCTTCCTTTTGACATAGATGGAATGGTCATCAAGATTAATTCTTTTGTACAGCAAAAAGAACTTGGCTCAACTGCAAAAAGCCCCCGCTGGGCAATTGCCTATAAATTTCAGGCAGAGGAAGCCGTAACAAAACTGAATAAGATCGAATTTCAAGTGGGAAGAACCGGTGCGATTACTCCGGTAGCCAAGCTCGAACCGGTGCATCTTTCCGGCACAACCGTTTCAAACGCTACTCTTCATAATGAGGACGAGATTTTGCGGTTGCGGATAAAAATCGGCGACTATGTGAAGGTGATAAAATCAGGGGAAATAATCCCCAAAGTTACCGAAGTGGTTTTTGAAAAACGAGATGGCTCCGAAAAAGATTTCGCGATGATCACAAATTGCCCGATTTGTAATTCAAAACTAATCCGCCCTGAAGGGGAAGCAATTTGGCGTTGCCCGAATGTGAATTGTCCGGCTCAGATTAAAAAAGGCATCGAGCATTTTGTCTCCAGAAATGCAATGGATATCAAAGGAATGGGTTCGGCAATAATCAACCTGTTGGTGGAAAAAAATCTCATCCGAAATGTTTCAGAAATTTATACATTCGATTATCATATTTTGAATCAATATGAAGGTTTTAAGGAAAAGTCAATCAACAATCTGATAAATGCCGTAGAGGAAAGTAAGGAAAAACCTTTTGCAAAAGTCCTTTTTGCTCTCGGAATTCGGCATATCGGCGCTAAAATTGCCAGAATAATCGCAGAAAATTTTAAATCTATTGATAATTTAATGGCGACTTCCACCGAGGAATTTCTTGAAATAGCCGACTTGGGAGAAGCAATCGCAGAAAGTATCCATGCATATTTTCAAAACGCAGAGAATGTAAAATTAATCAAAAATCTGCGACAAAGCGGATTGAATTTTGAAACGAAAATCGGAGAAAAATCCGCCTTAAATCTTGAAGGACTCAAATTTGTGCTTACGGGAAAATTGGATAAGTATTCCAGAAACGACCTGAAAGAGATTATTATCAAAAACGGAGGTGATGTTATTTCGGCAATTAGCAAAAACGTTGATTATCTTATCGCCGGGGAAAATGCCGGTTCAAAATTGCAAAAGGCACAAAAGATCGAATCAATCCGAATTATCGGGGAAAAGGAATTTGAGAAAATGTTGGAAAAAAACGCACCTGTGAATCGAAAGAAACTCCAAATTCAGGCAGACCTTTTTGAAAATTAGATCATGAAAATTCTTTCCCGCTATATTCTAAAAGAACACGTTGGACCATTTTTTCTGGCGATATTCGTCATCACTTTCGTTATGCTTCTCGACCGGATTCTGGACCTACTTAACCTGATCATCACAAAGCACTTAGCATTTATTACCATCGGAGAAGTCTTCGGACTTAGTCTCCCTTTTATGCTGGCACTTTCAATCCCGATGGCTGTACTTGTGGCAACGATTATGGCATTTGGCAGGCTTTCTTCCGATAACGAAATAACCGCATTTAAAGCAAGCGGAATAAACATTTACGCAATGATGAGACCGGTGATTATTTCTGCGATTTTCTTATCGTTTTTCATGGTTTATTTTAACAATCACATTTTGCCGAATAGCAATTATCAATTGAAAAATCTTCTCATTAAAATACATTCACGCAGACCTGCTTCCGAATTGAAACCCGGCATTTTCACCAAGCTTCAGCATTACAACTTTTATTTTCACGACCGTGACGAAAACACCGGTTTGCTCAATCAGGTCTTGATCTATGACAGAAATGACCGTAAAATTCCACGCACAATAATTGCAAAAGAAGGTAAAATAAATTTCTATAATGGCGGTAACTCGCTCAAGGCAATTCTGTATGATGGCGAGATTCACGAACGCTCGACCGACAATTCGGACTCCTACACAGCAATAACATTCAAAAAATATAAAATAGCAATTCCTGATCTCGGCATCAAACTCAGTCGCGAGAGAATCGCACATCGGGGAGACAGAGAAATGAGCTCTCAAGATATGCAATTAAAAATAGATGACTTGGATAAAAGTCGGCAATCAAAAATCGTTGAACTGAATAAATATCAATCGCAACTAAAGGATATTGAAAGTGGGAAAAACAGCAAATCCGAAAAAGAGGCAAGAAGGCTGGGGCATTTGATAAAACTTCGCAACCAGCGGATAAAGAGCATCACATCAGATATTTACAGATATAAAGTTGAAATCGAAAAAAAATATTCCATTGCATTTGCGTGCCTTGTTTTTATAATGCTCGGAGCACCGATCGGGATGATGACTAGGACGCACTCGATTGGTATCGGATTTGCAATTAGCACCCTTATTTTTATGATTTATTACGTGTCCCTTTACGGAGGAGAAGAACTTGCAGATAAGATGATAATCTCTCCATTTATCAGTATGTGGATCTCGAATATTATTTTTTCTGTAATAGGAATTTTTCTAATCGTCTATTCGGTTCGGGAGAGAAAAATCATCGAACTCGGGAAAATCATAAATATTTTTAAACGAAAAAAGGAGGATAGAGAGCATTTATGAGATTACTT
>JAYEKN010000065.1 GCA_034661015.1 Candidatus Cloacimonadota bacterium | reverse complement strand
ATTCAATGAAAATACTTTCAATACTCGGCGCTCGTCCCCAATTTATAAAAGCATCAGCTATATCACGTGAGATCACTAAAAGAAAAAATATTCAGGAAAAAATTCTTCATACCGGACAGCATTTCGATGCAAATATGAGTAAAATTTTCTTTGATCAGATGCAAATTCCAAAACCGGACTGGAATTTAGAAATCAGCAACTTAAATCACGGAGCGATGACAGGTAGGATGATTGAGGAGATAGAAAATATCCTACTTGAAGAAAGACCTGATTGGGTTTTACTTTATGGTGATACGAATTCTACAATTTCCGGAGCTTTATCCGCAAAGAAATTGCATCTGAAAATTGCTCACGTTGAGGCAGGTTTGCGTTCATATAATATGAAAATGCCTGAGGAAATAAACCGAATCCTAACGGATCGGATTAGTGATATTTTATTTTGCCCAACAAAAGGTGCGGCAGATAATCTCAAACTTGAAGGCTTTAAAAATTTTGACTGCCAAATAGTGAATTGTGGTGATGTCATGTATGATAATGCCCTCTATTTCCGGAAATATTCGAAAACCCCAAATTTTTCAAAACCGCAAAAATTTATTTTGACAACAATTCACAGAGCGGAAAATACAGATGATTCCCAAAAATTGGCTTCGATATTTCGAGCTTTCGATAAAATTGCAAGGGAAATCCCTATTGTTTTACCTTTACATCCTCGCACTAAACAAAAACTAAATGAATTAAAAATAAACATCTCAAATTCTAATTTTATCATTGTCAATCCTGTCGGTTATTTGGAGATGGTTAATTTGCTTGAGCACTGTTCATTGGTCATGACCGATAGTGGCGGACTACAAAAAGAAGCATTTTTCTTCAAAAAACATTGTGTAACCCTTCGGGAGGAAACAGAATGGACAGAACTCGTTGACAACGGATTTAATATTATTGCCGGAAACATTGAAACAAATATTTACGATGCATACAAAAAGATGATCAATAAAAATAGCAATTTTA
>JAYEKN010000064.1 GCA_034661015.1 Candidatus Cloacimonadota bacterium | reverse complement strand
TTTTTTGCCTTTTCCTCCTTTTATTTGAATAAGCATTCTCTCGGAATCAATATCGGCAATTTTAAGATTAACAACTTCCGAAAGTCGTATACCTGCCGAATTCACACCGTAGGATTTCATTTTATATTACACCAGAAATTTTTAAGTCGATTTTTAAGATAAATTTTTCCATTACCTGATTTGAGATATTTCTCTCTTCTTGTAGCATCTTGTTGATTCAAACTAGCTTCGTAATAAATAAGTTTTAGTGGACGACGATTGATTGTAGAACTTACTTTTCCATTATTGTGCATTTCTATTCATTTTTTTAAATCTTTTGTATATCCTGTGTAGAGCCTCTTGTCTTTAAGACTAAATAAAACATAAGTATAGAACATTTTTAATCCTATAATCCAACGGGGTAGATAGTAGAAAGAATGGTTTTGTGTTTTAGATTATTAGTACAGTTTATTATTTTCTTAACATCTTCTTTACTCAAAACAACCGGAAATTTTCTCTCTTTGTTTTTTGGAATATCGAAATAATATTTTTTTACATCTCTAAAATAGAATTTAATTGCATTTATTGCATTGTTTTGTGAATAAGTGGAGTAGTGTTTTTCTTCAACAAGGAACAATAAGTACTTTCGGATTTGTTCTTGTTTAATATTTTCCAATTCTATTTCAGGATAAAAATTCAGGAATCTTTGAAAATGCAAACCGTAAGTTTTAATCGTTGGTTCGCTATAATGCTTTAATTTTAAAGCCTGTAAATACTCTTCCGAAAATCTAATAGAATTCTTTTTCATTTTTTATTACCTTGCTTTTATTTACGTCCCCTCATATTTATGTCAAATTAATCGAAAAATAAATTTAATTTTCTGCTGACCTGCTGAAATGCTGAATTGCTGAAATGCTGACCTGCTGAACTGCTTTTTCTCTATTTTCGTGTAATTTAGTGTAATTCGTGGTTATCTTTGGTCTTTAGTCTTTTTTACTATTCTTCCCCTTTTCGAATCACCTCGATTGGTTCGATCTTTGTAACTCGTTTTGCTGGAATAATTGTAGTTAATAGAGTTATTACTCCGGAAACGGCTACAACAAGAATAATATCAAACGGCTCTATTTTGACGGGAACGCTCCGGAATGGCATTCCTGAAATAGGGATTTTGAAAAAGTTCCATTTGATTTGAGCAAAAAGTAAACCGAGTGAAGTTGTAAGCCCGAGCAAAATTCCTGCAGAGCCGATAACTACGCCATTTATAATGAATATTCTTACCACATCTTTATTCTTTGACCCAAGAGCTTTCAAAATGCCTATATCTCCATATTTTTGAGAAATCAGACGGAGATAGTTTCCGATCATATTAAAGGCAGCTACAAGAAATATGAGAACAAGAACGAGGAACATAATTTTTTTTTCAAATTTTATCGCAGTAAAAAGGTGTTTCTCAAAATCACGCCAATCGGAAACGATTAGTTCGCTATCAAATTTTTTTTGCAATTTTTTGGCAACTTTCAGAGAGACTTTCGGTGATTTCGTTTTAACCTCAAATGACGAAATGACATCTCCCTTCCCGATAAAATTTTGTATAGTAGAAAGGTCTGTAAAGGAATATTTCAGATCATATTCGGGAATTCCCGTGTGAAATAAAGCGATGATTTCGAGAGATTTGGTTTTTGGTAAAAGTCCAAAAGGAGTGGGCTGATCGGCGATTGGGGAGACAAGCATTATCGTGTCCCCAATATTTGCACGCAAAGTAAGCGCAATATCAGAACCGAGAATAATTCCGTTTGCCATCTGTTCCTGTTCCGGATATCCGATATAAATATTCTCCTGCAAATGAGTAACTTTTTTGTGTTTCTCCAGTTGAATGCCTTTGCACATTGTTCCGGAAACGTATTTATCATGCATCAGCATAAGTTCTTGTTTTGCAACCGGACTTATTTGCAGGTTTTCCTCTTCGGTGATGCGTTTTGAAATTTTTCTCCAGTTTCCGAAGGATTGATAATCATTTGCAAATACCTTAATTTCCGAATGAAGCCCCACAATTCTGTTGGTTATATCTTGTTCCAGCCCGTTCATGACGGACATGACAACAACCAGGGCAAAGACTCCGAGAAAGATTCCGATAATGGAGATCAAATTCCCTAAGGATACCGCTCTTTGTCTTTCTGATTTGATATATTTTAGTGCGAGATGCCAAATATACATTACATTATCTTAATATTTTTTTTAATTGCTTGTGGATTGCGGAAAAATTACTTGCAGAAAAATCCGCTTCATCCTGAATCTTATCCCATTCATATTTCGCATGCTCATCTTGTATTGCAAAAACGGTCATTCCGGCTGCTTTTGCAGCGAGAACACCCACATAAACATCCTCGATCACAAGGCAATTCTCCGGCTTTACTCCCAAATCAGAGGCAACCCTTAAGAATATATCGGGAAATGGTTTTCCTTTTATTTCTCTACATCCGGCGGTAACTGTTCCGAATTTATCGTCCACCCTATTTGCTTTTAGAACTATTCTCGCCAACTGATCCGAATTGCTGGTGCCAATTCCCATCTTGATTTCACTTGATTGTAGAAATTCAAGAAATTCCAACACACCTTTTTTTAGAGGAATTTCATTCTCATAATGCCATCTGACCATTTCTGTCCACTCGTTCATAATCGTTTCCAAAGAGTCGGGCAGATCAAATTTATTTTTAAAATATTCTGCGACCTCAATAAAACTGTTTCCTGATTCGATATCATCAAAAAGATTATCAGGGGTTTCAATACCTCTTTTTCCGAGATATTCCTTATCAACTTCAATCCAGACTCCCATCGAATCGATCAAAGTTCCGTCAAGGTCAAAAATTACTGCTTCAAGATTCATTTTGTTCCAATCTTAAGTTTATATAATTTTTCATATAACACCAATGTCCACCAATTCCCGCCAATCAACCATTCGCAAGGTTTTCAAAAATTCCCATCAATCTCCAACCTTCACCATTTTCCGCACAACAGCATTCTTTCCGTACTCCAGTTTATAAAAATAGGTTCCGGGGGATACTTCATTTCCATTTCTATCTTTCCCATCCCAAACGATTTTGGTCTTTGCCCAAAAATCGTCTTTTTTCCCGTTATATTTTTTTACTAATTGCCCTCTCACATTGTAGATGGAGAGCTGATAATCTTCCACGCGCTCATAGTCTGTGGTGATGAATAATATTTCCGTTTCATCTTTGAACGGATTAGGCTGGTTTTTGAAAAGATATAATTTATAAATAAATGAAGTATCAGGATTACTTATCCCATGTTCATGCCATTCATACGCTCCGATATCCACTCTGCCGTTGTAAATTCTGCCGTTTCCTGCCAAATCTAATTGCGGTAAGTTTAGTCCGGTTGTATCCGGTGTGCCGGCGTCTATGCAAGGCGAATCTTCGGTGAGTTCATAACTGAACGGATCTCCGCCCACGAACATCGGGTCTTCATCTATATTACCATCTCCCCAGTTGATTGTGCCATTGTTGTTTGTATTTATTGCATTAATCCCATTCTCAATATTGCAGTATTTTATTCTGGCGGAGTTGGGAGGACCCGTAGGACAAAAATATATTTCCGTGTAGGGATCATTTCTCAGGATTGTATTTATTAAGGTAACATGACTATCTTCTACCAATCTTATTGTACCTTCGGAACAGTTTCCATTGTTTACAATTGTGCAATTGATAAAATACATATCTTCATAGCTCCATAACTGGGCAATACCACTGCAAATATCCGCACTATTATCTGCAATTAGAGTATTTATGAAAGTTGGGCAAGAATTATTTACACAAGACCCAGCTCCAAAATTTCCTATTTCAGGATTTGTATGATTACCTTCAATTCTACAATTCAAATATAGGGGATTGCTTCCAAGAGATGCCCTAGTTGCTCTTCCATTTACCTGTTCGTATGTTGTCAGTATATTTACATTCTCAAATATTGGATTGCAATAATTATAAGTATTAATATGTGATTCAGAATATTCATCACTAGAAATATTATCTTTTAGAATTACATTTTTAATAATTACATTAGAACCATCTACAGACAACCCTCCTGTATTCAATTGAAGACCATGTTGTAGTGTTAAATTCTTTATTATAACATTATTTTTTTCAATTATAGTAACCAACCTTCCAGTTTGTTCCGCATCAATTATAGTTTCCTCTTTCCCTGCCCCAATAATAGAAATATATTCTTTACCACCGAGAGCAAAGAATTCTCCTGTATTCGACGGAGAATAAAAACCTTCTGCTAGATGGATAGTATTCGGATGGGTGCTGTCCGACTTTATCTTTATTAAAGCATTGTAAATATTTTGTAACGGATCATCCGGTGATAAACCGCTGTTATTGTTATTTCCTTCCGGACTTACATACAAATCCTGATTTATAGTTTCTATTTTGTGATTTTCAACCTCCATCGTTATCTCATCTTCTCGTGAATATACGTAAAATTTATTAGGCTCTTGAACAGTAAAAGTATCTAAAAGGACATACATATCTCCGTTATGGTTATATATATCACTTCCTATTGGTGAATAATTATTGTAAATATTACACTTATTAATTTCTGAAAAATCAATAAATACATCATCATTTCCTTTAGCTAATCCTCCTCCGGCTGTTGATGCCATATTATTAATGATATAAGTACCTTCAATATATAACTGAGGGCATTCATTTGAAGATATTCCCCCACCAACCGATGAGATATTGTTTAATATACTACAGAATTTAATAGAAAATGATGCTCCATCTATATATAATCCTCCCCCGTAATAACCATAAATACTACCTAAGCCACTACCATGTTGCACAGTAAAACCAATAATCTCTGCATTAGTTTCTCCCGAATTAACAATAACACAACTGTTATTTTGGTTTCCATCAATAATAGTACTATCTATATATGATTCATCTCCGGTTGTATAATATTTACTGGCAACGCTAATATTCTTTCCATTGTAATTGATATTCTCATAATATGTCCCCGGATAGACGAGGACAAGATCACCGTCTGCTGCGGCATCTATTCCTTCCTGGATCGATGTATAATTTCCAGTTCCTTCGATATCTACAATTATTGTTTCGCGGTTGTTTTTTTTTTTCGATTCAACATCCTTTTCGTTACTTTTTGACTCGAAACTTTCTCGCCCTTTCTCGGTTCGAATGGATTTGCTCTGCAAAGAGAGTGAAGTAAATAAAAATAAAATTAGCAAGATAAATATTTTTTGTTGTTGCATAATAGTTTTCCTTTGAATACGCTTTTAATTCGACCCTTTCAGAGTCGCTCATATTATTTTTATTGCTACCGATTTCATCGGCAGTTATTCATATTTGACACCTTCGGTGTCTTTTGTAATGTAAATCTGATAGGTAATAACTTATCCAAATATTTTGCCATTAATTTCTTGAATGCAAGAATCCGCCAGATGGCGGAAGGGTCGGGGTGAGGTCGAAACCCAAAAACTTTGCGAAAGTTATAGCTTGTCATATTAGATGAAAGAGCCGATTTGATCTGATAACCTTCAATACACGATTTGTTTGGCAGCACAACTTTCGCAAAGTTGTGATCCAAAAAAATCCTCAAGTCAAATCCAAAAAGAGTGGCTTCGACTCAAGTCTTTTTTTATCTTATTGAATTATTACCATTTTCTTAATGGCAATCTTTTTGTCGGATTCCAACTTGTAGAAATAGATTCCGCTACTAACTTTGCGACCATTATTATCAGTGCAATCCCAGGTTACGGTAGATAAACCATTATTTTGGATTACATCTT